>JBJHDE010000055.1:0-7916 GCA_050486385.1 Planctomycetales bacterium
GCGTCATGGAGCCAGCCGGTGGCCACCGCCAGGAGGTAGGCGATGAAGAAGCTGACCAGCGCCGGACCCGCCGCCTTCCACGTCCGCAGCCAGAGGCCCATGCCGAGGCCGAAGAGGAAGGTGAGGGCGACGGCGAAGTGGTCGTAGACATCGCCGTACTTCGGATCGGTGCGGACCTCGCGCCCCCCCATGCCGTTGGCTTTGACGGGATAGGCCGCGAGCGGGTTCTTGGGATCGGCGGGAATTTGCCCCTGCATAATCCAGTTGCCGACATCGAGGTTGTGAATATGCTGCTCGACGATATGGTCGCCGCACAGCCAGTTGAAGTAGTACCAGTTCCGCATCTGGTATTCCATCTCGGTCTGGTCGGGCTGCCGGGGGCGGACCCACACGCCGGCACCGTTCCAGTACACGCGGAGCATGGTCAGGTCGCCCAGGTTGCCTTCCTGAATCTGCTCCATGGCAGCCAGGTAGGGGTTCTGGTGCCGCCGCTGCAAGCCCACACCCACGGCCAAGCCCTTTTCCTTGGCTCGCCGGCTGGCGTCGATCACGCTCCGCACGCCGGGGCCGTCGACGGCGACCGGCTTCTCCATGAACACGTGCTTGCCGGCATCCACCGCCGCCGCGAAGTGCAAGGGGCGGAAGCCCGGCGGCGTGGCCAAAATCACCAGGTCCACGCCCGCGGCCAGCACTTGCTTGTAGGCGTCAAAACCCACAAAGCGACGATCTTCGGGCACGTCGATGCGGCTCTTGTCGCCGACGTTCCGCTGCAACTGATTCAAGCAACCATTCAGGCGATCGGCGAAGGCATCGCCCACGGCCACCAGCTTGACCGGCCCTTCGGTGGCCAGCGCCTGGGCGGCCGCTCCGGTGCCACGACCACCGCAACCAATCAGGCCCACGCGGATGGTCTCGTCTTGCAAATTGGCATGAGCCTGCTGAGCGATCAGCAACTCGGCGGCGGCAATGCCACCCAAGGCGGCCCCGCTGGTCTTGAGAAACTCGCGGCGGTTCGAGCCGGAGGACGGGTTGGGTGTTTGCGACATGGCACGATCCCTCGGGGAAAACGGAGTGGGGTAAGTTGGGTTTCGACGTCCTTCGTCGGAAGTCGGGTGGTTTTGGAAGCCAGCTCGCGGATCGCCGCGACGGTTCGTCGGATTTCTTCAGTCCAAGCGCCGGACTCATCGGGTGTTCGACTTGGTCCCTCAGCCTATGGACCAAGCAAGGAGGATCAAGGCTCACGGACACTTGCGATCAAAAGTCCCCCTAGGGGGAGCTTGCCCGATCCCAAGGCAACATGCAAGCCACGCCTTCACAGGTTTTGAACCTTCGCGGGTTCAACCGCCCGGATCACTCCGGAACCACGGTTCCTTCGGGCGGCTGGGTGACAATCGGGGCCAGGCGGACGAGGTCCTTCTTGGCGGCCTCGATGTCCTGTTTGCGTTGCTGGATCAGCTTTTCCCGCCAGCCTTCGGGTTCTTGGAGCGGTCGCACGACGCGAAAACCCACCCACAAGGCGTCGGTGAAGTACCACAGGCTCTGCGGGATTTGCGGGTCCTGCTGCTTCCACTCCGGTTCGCTGGACCGCCGCGCGGCGCTGCGGAGGGCGGGCATCTCGTCGTCGTAGGAGCCGCCTCGGACCAGGAAGGGATATTCCTGATAACGGTTCTTGGCGACCACCAGCGGATTGGCCACCGGTTGCGGCTGCTGGGCCAGGGCCGCGTACTGCTTGGCGCGATACTCATCCAGCACCCACTCGCTGACGTTGCCGTGCATATCGTACAGGCCCCAGGGATTGGGCTTCTTCTGGCCGACTTTCTGATATTCGAAGTCGCTGTTCTCCACGTGCCAGGCGTAATCGTCGGCGTCGTCCGGATCGTCGCCCCAGTGGTAGGCCGTGGTCGTGCCCGCGCGGCAGGCGTACTCCCATTCGGCTTCGGTCGGCAAGCGGTAATAGCGGCCCGTTTTCAGGCTCAACCACTCGCAGTAGGCCTGGGCGGCAAGCTGCGTCATGGCAATGGCCGGGTAGCCCTCGTGCCCCATCCCGAAGGTCATGTCGGTGTACGGGGGCGTGGGTCGGGTGTAGGCATCGGCGAAGTTCTTATCCAGCGGCGTGGGCTCTTCGTCGTTGGCCGCCCGACTATCGATGTCGGTCATGTGATTCCAGACGTCGTACTCGTCCCAGGTCACTTCGTGCTTGCCCATCCAGAACGGTGCGATCTTGACCTTAACCTGGGGCCCTTCGTCCTCGTCGCGTCCCGCTTCATCCTCGGGGCTGCCCATGAGGAACTCGCCGCCGGGAATGGGCACCAGCTCGAATTTGACCCGCGTGCCGGGAATCACGTCCCGGTAGGGTTTCATCTCGGCCTGGGTCTTGGCCTCGGCGTTGGGCACACGAACCACCAGCGGCTCCCCCGCGGCGGGCACCTGAAACTCGGGCTCCGCGGCCGAGTCGTCGGCCCAGGCCCAGCCAGTCCAGATGGCCAAGCCGGCGGCCAACACGGCCGCCATGCTGCCAGCCAACGGTTGCCAAGTCGTCGTTTGTGGGACTACCGTGAGAGCGGAGGTCGTTTTCATGCAGCAGCACTTGTCAGAGGTTTGGATTGGCAAGGACGGTGTCCGTTGGTCGGGCCAGGTCGATCAGCGGGTTACCGTGGACGTGGGGTTCCCGCCAGTGATGCCAGCGGCACGGAATCTTCCCACACCCAGGCCATCGTGCAATTGGGGGACACCAGGAACCGGAGGCAATCAGGAATCATGACACGCATCGCCAACAGGACCTTGGACCCGACCAACTGGGCGTTGATCCTGACCGCGTGCCTGCTTGGGCCCGCCATCCAGCCATGCCCCACCTGGGCCCAACAGCCGGCCATCGCTCAGCAAACTCCACCGGCCGAGGCCGACGGCTCGCCACGGGCCGACACCGCCTCGCTCACCCGCCACGAGTTCACCCGGCGGCACATGGGCAAGGAGTTCAAGTTTGTATTGTATGCCCCCGATGAGCAAGTCGCAAACACCGCGGCCCAGGCGGGCGACGCACGGATCGCCGAGCTGGATCAGATCATGAGCGACTACCGCCGCACCAGCGAACTCATGGAGCTGTGCCACGGCTACACCGTCGATAAACCCACCCAAGTGAGCCGGGATCTGTTCACCGTTCTTGAAGCCGCCCAGGACCTGGCTCGACGCACCGAGGGCCGCTTCGATGTGACGGTGGGCCCCTTGACCCAACTCTGGCGGAGGACCCGTCGCCAACAGGCTCTGCCCAGTGACGACTTGCTCAAGCGATACCGTGACCGCGTCGGCTATCAGGCCTTGCGACTGAATCAGGCGGATCGCACGGTCTCTTTCACCCGCGAGGGGGTGCTCATCGACCTGGGAGGCATTGCCGTCGGCTATGCCTGCGACCAGGCCCTGGCCGAGTTTCGCCAGCACGGCATTACTCGGGCGTTGATCGATGCTGGCGGCGACGTCGTGGTGGGCGATCCGCCCCCGGAAGCCCAAGCCTGGCGAGTGGCCGTGGCCCCCTTGCGGTTGAATGGGCCACCGCAAGCGATGCTCAACCTGGCAAATACCAGTGTCACGACCTCGGGCGATGCCTACCAGTTTGTCGAGATCGACGGGGTCCGCTACGCCCACATTGTCGATCCGGCCACGGGATTGGGCCTGACCGAGCGGATCAGCGCCACGGTGATTGCCCCAACCTGCATGGCGGCCGACAGCCTGGCGACTGCCGTCACTTTGATGGGCGTGGAAGCCGGGCTGCGTCTGATTGACGACACTCCGGGAACCGCCGCCCTGGTCGCCTGGGAAGAGGACGGCCAACTTCAGACCCGCACAAGTCGCCGCTGGGGCCAACTGGCGGGCGAATGACCCCGGAGGCTAGTTGGGGTGCTTCACCCGAGGAGTGGCGAGCCGAGCCTGGTTGCTTCGATTTGTCGCACCCAAGAGAATGGGTCGTCCCGGCGGTTGGTTGCAGTCGGGCAGGATATTCCGATTTCGGGGATGTTAGGGCGAGACGAGGAATTCGGATGCTAGCACGTGCTAGGACGCCGATGCTTTCATTGTTCGCTTTCTGCCCCAGTGACACGGTTGTTGCCAGGGCCGAGGACCGACCGCCAGGACCGAGCCAGAAGTCTCATGGATGTGAACTCGACACGGTTTGGGCGACTGGAGATTAACCCCGACGACGTGATTCGTTTTCCGACCGGATTGCCCGGTCTGATCGATTGTCGGACCTGGATTCTGTTGACGGATGCCGAGGACGACGGGTTGGCGTGGCTGCAATGCACCACACGGCCCGAGGTGGCGTTGGGGGTCGTGGCCCCACAGCGTTTTGTTCCCGAGTACCGGTTGCAGATTCCGCGGACTGATCTCGAGCCGCTGGAACTCGCCGATCTCTCGCAGGCGTTAGTCCTGGGAGTGCTTGGCAATCACCAGGGATTGACCACGCTGAACCTCAAGGCGCCGCTGGTCATCAATCCCACGCGCCGGTTGGGACGGCAGGTGATTGCCAGTGGCGATCAGCCGGTTCGGTTTTTCCTGGACGATCGGACAGAGCTGCGCAAGACGGCTTGAAGCGAACGGCACGAGCCTGAGATGGCTAGCTACTGAGATTTGCAACGCGACCGGACGCCCGATGCCGGTCGGCTCTGCCACATTACCGTTCAAAGGAGGGGGCGGTCGATGCTTGTTCTTTCGCGACAACGTGACGAAAGCATCATCATCGGCGACAACATCGTTGTCACCGTGGTTGATATTCGCGGGGATAAGGTCCGTCTGGGAATCCAGGCGCCGACCGAGATTCCCGTCCACCGACAAGAAGTCTACGAGGCGATCCAGCGCGAGAACCTCCAGGCTTCGCAACTCGATCCGAAGCAGGCCCGGGGTTTGGGCCGCAAGCGGAAGTAGGCCCTGTCCAGCGGCAGGCCGAAGCCACCGGCTTCGCCGAACCGAGGGACTTCGCCCGTGGGGCCCATGGCCCAAGCCGACCCTGTGCTGAGAACCTGCTCGGCGCAGGGTCGGTTTGTTGTTGGGCTGGTTCGGGTACAATCGAAGGCCATGAACCCAAGCACCCCGGAACGAATGCGATTGGCGGACTTGGACCGCCAGGCCCTGTCGGCCCATCAGGTCGAGCGCTTCAACGCCCTGCTGGCGGTGATTCGCCCCGGCAATCCGCTGTATCGCGCCAAGCTGGCCGAGGCCCCCGAGCGGATTGGCGCTCTGGCCGAACTCGCCCAGTATCCGCTGACCACCAAGGCCGAGCTGCAGGCCCCCGGTGGCGGACCCGGCCCGAATTTGACCTTCCCCATCGAACGCTACACGCGATTCCATCAGACCTCGGGGACCACCGGCCAGCCGCTGATGGTCTATGATACCCCGGCCGACTGGCAGGCCTGGATCGAGTGCTGGCACTGGGTGTTGGATCGCGGTGGTGTGACCACGCACGATCGGGTGTTGCTGGCCTTCTCGTATGGGCCCTTCATCGGGTTTTGGGCGGCCCACGATGCCGTGGTCGATCGGGGTTGCCTGGTGCTGCCCGGTGGGGGCATGTCGTCGCTATCGCGGTTGATGATGGCCCTCAACATCCAGGCCACCGTGCTGATGTGTACGCCCAGCTACGCCTTGCACCTGGGGGAAATCGCCGACCAGCACGGCATTGACCTGCGGGCCAACGCGGTGCGAACCATCATCGTGGCCGGCGAGCCCGGCGGCAGCCTGCCCAGTGTTCGCCAGCGAATCGAGACCCTGTGGGACGCCCAATTGATCGATCATAGCGGGGCCAGCGAAGTTGGGGCTTGGGGCTTTGCCGATGCCCAGGGGCGGGGCCTGTTGGTCAACGAGGCCCATTTCATCCCCGAGTTTCTTTCGCTCGAGGATCACCGCCCGGCCCAGGAGGGCGAATTGGCCGAGCTGGTGCTGACCGGTCTCAGTCGGCCGGGCTTTCCCGTGGTGCGATATCGCACCGGCGACCTGGTGCGGCCGGTGTGGTCGCATGGCCAAGGCTGCGGATTCGTGCTGTTGGACGGCGGCGTGTTGGGGCGAGCCGACGACATGGTGATTGTCCGCGGGGTCAACATCTTTCCCTCGGCCCTGGACGAAATCCTCCGCGGCTTTCCCGAGATCCAGGAGTACCGCATCACGGCCACGCGCGCCGCCGAGATGGATCAACTGTCGGTCGAGATCGAGCATCCCGACGGCCAGGCCGCCGATGTGGCGGCCGCCTTGCGAACCCGGCTGGGCCTGCGAATCGACGTGCGGTGTGTGCCCTGCGGCTCGCTCCCCCGCTTTGAAGCCAAGGGCCGCCGCTTTGTCGATCGCCGTCGGGCGACCAGCGATCCGGCGGAAGCGAACGAATCGCCCACGTGACCGGTTATCGCCACGTGTTTGGAGGCCGGTCTCGCATGACGCTACCGCAGGCCGTGTTCACGTTCGTTTCCCCGAGGACATCGCCACCGTATCACCCAAGCGCTCATGTTCGCCCCGTCTCTAGTGGGCCACTTGATTGCCCTGGTTTCGAACTCGTTCGACCCCAGAGGCAACCGACCATGCCCAGGCTCACCCCCTGCGGCTTTTTCGATTCAACGCCAGGTCTGGCAACGAGTTCCGATCCGTGTTGTTTCGTGCTGCGTGTCTACCGTTGCCTGCAAAAGTTTACGAACAAGCCAAGAGGCATTTGGAAACTCAGAACGGCAAACACGGTGAACCGCGAAGACGCCAAGAACGCGAAGATGTCGTGCCCTAACTTTGCGCTCTTCGCGCCTTGGCGGTTCGCTCTCCTGAATCCAACAGTCAATGCCGCAAGGGTCGCGTGACTCGAGCCGGTTTGTCCAGCGGCCTTTGACAGCAAAGGTCAAACCGTCTGATTTCCGCACTGATCGAAGTCTTGCGCAGGGATCAGTCAATTTGACAGCGGATCAGTCGATCTTGGGAAGCTGGATCAACAATCCCGAAAACGCCGCCGATTTGGCACGTCGGGTATCCACGACATCGGGGTGACCGATGGGTGGATCCTTTGCAAAGTCGGCCAGCTTCGTCTCTGCCGAAGGTACGAGGTAAGTCTGACCGTAACCAAACACCGGCCCCCAATTTTCCTGCCGTTCGCGGGTGGACGCGGGCTGTCGGTAGATCGGTATCTCGGGAATCGAAGCCGTGTTGCGCAGGTAAGCGGCCGCCTGTTCGCGTGCCCTCTCTCGGAAGTCAGGCAGACTACCGTCCGTGCTTTCAAAGAAGTCTGTAGGATTGAACAGTGTTTGAAAATCACGCTCGAAGTAGGTCTGGCCAGATGTGTCGGTTAGCCGCGTTCTCACAATCATGTCGTTCCAACTGATGGTGGTTTCGCGGGTGGGCGTGTTTTGGCTGCCTCCCAAGCCTTCTGCAATCGGCGAATAGCCGGGGCCAATCGAGATCTCGCTGACAGTGTAGGTGGCGCTTTGAGGGTTGCCGGGCTCGAGACTGAGGTTCAACACCATGCTGGCCGATTCCGCGAGGTTCAAACCCTGTGCCTGGAGCCGCCGAGTCCATTCGGCGCGAATATCATCGCTTGAGGGTCCGGCCGAGACACGCAAGACCAACGGATCGCCGGGCTTGAGCACCGGTGGCGCTGGTGGGTTGGGAAGGCGTTGTTCGAGAATCGCGCGGGTCTCATCGTTGACAAGTGGTCCAGCGCGAAGGATCACGCCTCGTTCAGCTTCCGAGGGGTTGTCATCGCGGGTAATGCTCCAGTAGGCCATGTCGCCTCGGTGATGCTGCTTCAACTTGCGAACGTCACGACCCAATCGCCTGACAAGGTGGTTTGGTTCCAGAAAGTTCCATACGATGCAGTTGTGATCGAGGTCAAACAAATAGCCACCCATCACAAGCTGCGAATCGTTGAGCCAGACCATCGGCGTCGAGGGCCGATGTGCCGTGGGAAT
>JBJHDE010000055.1:7926-15359 GCA_050486385.1 Planctomycetales bacterium
GGAATCCGCCGCGCGGGTTGGTTGTCGCGGCGCCAAACAGTCACCGCCGTACCATCGTGCAAGGCGAACAATTCGCCATTGGGATGAACTGCCAAACGGCTTTTGGGTGGCAGCGGACCGGTTGCGGAAATCGGGCGTTTGGCCAGGACCTCACCGGTTTGGGCATTGAGTGTCACATGCTCCACGGCTTGATTGCCATGGACCACATGCAGGTATTGCCCACCGGGGCTCAAGGCGATGTCGCAAGAAGACAGATCGCTCGCCAGCCACAGCGCTTGGCCCGTGGAAACTTGCCAGCCGGAAAGAAGCTGCGCGCCTTCATGCACCACCACGACATGATCGGGATCGACAAACAGGACCTGATCTATCCCGCCACTCGCGGCCTGCTGGGCTTCCTCAGGCAAGCCCTTCCGATGCTTGGGCTGGGTGGGAATCAGGCGCCAACCGACAACGTGCTTGCCATCGGGCAGCGACCAGATATCCACGCGATTGCGATGGCCCGGACTGACCGTCGCCATCCGCGATCCATCGGGGCTGATGTCCAGCACGGTTTGTCCTAGCGGCAGTTGCGCGCTGCCTACCAGTCTGCCCGAACCTTCATACGTGTTGACAATCAGCTCCATGGATTGTCGGCGGGCGACGGTCATCGTTTTGTCGATGACCACCACATGGCGATTCTCCTGCAACCTGGTCAGGAACACGCCGCGCACCGTCTCGGGCAATGCATCAACCCTGATGTCGGCCGGTAAAATTCTCTCGTGGTTGGGGCTTGGATCGTGCGGTAAGTCTCCCGCGGCGACTCGTGTGAAATCCAGCCGAGTCGCCCTCGACCAATCGGCCTGGCTGAGTTGTGGCAGGAAGATGTCATCCGCCATGCCACCAGACTTTGCCGCTTCGGTCCCCTCGCGGAGCTGCGCACTGATCAGAGGTGTCGAATAGTACTCCCAACCAGATTGGTGTCCGCCAAGTGTACGACGCCGCAGCAGGTGACCGTTTGGCAGCGCCAAGGAACCCAAAATGCCTTCGCCATCGATCTTCGCCACCACTTCGCCCGCTTCAGCCGAGATCACCCAACGCGTGGCAACTAACAGAAACTCGCCATTTTCAATCCACTCTAGCGAAGGCGCTGTGTTGGAAGGCAGGCCGAAGTTGCCGCTTTCAGGGCTTGGCAAATCCGCAATCAGTTCGCCATTTGAGGTGTGCCACATATACACATGAGATCCAACCTGCGCCGCCAGGTAGCGCCCGTCGGGCGAAAAGCAGAGGTCGCGCGCCGTATGACTGGTGACCAACACTGCCGGATCGATGGGCAACACCGGTCGCCCGACCAGTTTTCGATCCGCGATGGTGTACACAGCAATTCGCTTTTCGTCGTCAAAAGCAGCTAGCAGCTTGCCATCGTGCGAGCCTCTCGCGATGCGCGACTTCGCTGACAAGCTCCACGGACTGGCCTCGAAGTCCTCGCAGTCGATGACATGGACCTTGTCTAAATGGCTGAAAAGAACCAAGTAGCGCTCGCCGATCCACCTGAGTGCCGAAAACGATGAGCCCCCCTCCAACGAGTGGGAGCCGACCATCTCGCCGCTTCTAGGATCGAACACCACGACCACACTGAAACGTCGGGGAACCTGCCTATCCTTCGACTGGAACAACGGGTGGGAGCTGTCAATGGACGTGGCGGGTACGGCGTACATCGAGCCGTTCGGACTCAACGCCACCGTGCGGCCAGGCGCACGTTGAAAGGGGGCCGGAGCGGATGCCACCTGCCGCTGATCGGCGAGACTCCAGAGAACAGTGAAAGGCTGTTGGGGACCGCGACTGTTCTTGGAAATGGCCAGCATGAACGGACCGCCTTGATCGGCCCACACCGCTTGAACGTCAGGCGATACTTCCACAATCGTCGACCAGGAGTCGGGCGTGTCCCAACGGTCCACAGCCTTGGGCGGGGAGTTCAATTCCCAAAAGGGCTGGGTCCTGGTGTCGGGCGAAAGATGCGGCGGGTCTTTTGGACGGAATCTCTCAAACGGGCTCATGCCCCTCATATCGGGTGGGCGGTCGAACCTTGCAACCGGGCGACCCACCAGATTGAGGACAATCATCATCACGATGATCAGCACACCAATACTTCCAGCCACCCAGGCCCACACACTTTTATAGAGCGGAACGTGGGGCGGAAGCTCCCGACCACGAATGGACGCAGCCGGTTTCGGGCCCCCCCCGGGAGCATCGAGACGGCCTGTCGAGCCACCGGAACCACCTTGACCAGAATCATCGAGGCCAGCAGCAGGGGCGTCCAGGCCAAAGCCCTCGGAGACCGGTTGATCGAGCCCTGCGAGATCGTAGGTCTCTACGGTCGAACTGGGCAACTGGAACGGATCGGTTGCACCCGATGTCGTCACCCCGGCGGTATCCACCCCAGGTGTTGTGGCCGCTGCTGCATCGGGCTGGGTTGGCCGAACCGGCCGGACCGGCCGAACCGGCCCCACGGGCTGTTTTTCGACAATCGAGATGGTCGTGCCGCACTTTTGGCAAGCGAATGTCTTGCCCGCCATCGCATCGGCCACCTGGTAGCCTGCTCCACACCCCGGGCATCGCGTCTGAATCGGCATAGGTTTAGAACCCCACACTTTTAGAGGATAAGCATAGGCTCACGATATCCGCGGGCGCAAGGGCCGACAAGTCATCAGGATTCGTGGGGAAATGCAGGTGCCGGATTGGACATTCCCTGCCCTAGTGCATCATCCAAGCTGGGATTTGAGTTGCATGGCGGGATGGTTAGAACAGCATCGGTCGGCATTCCGCAACGGGTCAGCTCACGCCGAGACGCGGAGGAACAGAGCAGGAGATGGCGAGTGGCCCAATTCCTGCACGGCTGTCAGTCCGAGCCCGAGCTTCTGACGAGTTGCCTGCTTCCTACAAAAGTTCTGGCACGGCGCTGCCGGCAAAATAGACGTCGAAGCGTTGCGCAGGACTCAACAAGTTGTGCAACGATCGAAACGAACCTGGACCGGATCGTCGACGGTTCCGCGCCTTCCTCCGTGTCTCCGTGTCTCCGTGTGAACCCCAAAAACCCGAGCATGTGCAGTGTGTTGCCTTCGGCCGCCTGGCAACCCTGTTCGTAGGCTCTCCGTGGCACGCGCTGCCAAACTTGGGAGCCAAGCAGGGGTCATGTTCCCGCCTGTTGATGGTCGTGGGGTGGCCGAGGCGAAATGCCCGGTGGGCCGCCCACCCGCCCGGTGTCGCCCCCGAGCGGACATTGGTAAACTCGCGTTTCGTGGGACTTGGCGACCGACGTGGCGAGCAGCCACGAGCCGCCTTTCCCCACCCCTGGAGGGGGCGTTCCCGGGCGGGAAAGCACGCCATGTCGCTGGAAGCGGAGTCCAACTCGGCCACCCAACCCCTATTGCGGGTCTACGAAGGCGAACGGCTCGTCTTCTCGATCCCGCTGGGCGAGGGCTTGCTGGTCGGTCGGCAGTCCCGCGGCGAGCCGCCTCCGTTCTGCCAGATCGATCACCCTACTGGGCCGCATCGGGTGATCGTGGCCGCCATCGAGGAGACCTCGATCAGCCGCCAACATCTCCGCCTCGATCCGGTCGATTCCGGCGTCACACTCACCAACCTCAGCCAAACACGACCCGTCTATCGCGACGGCGGCTCGCCTATGGCCCCGGGCGAAGAAGCCACCTTGGAGCTGCCCGTCAGCTTAATGCTGGGCGGCCGTGTGCTCCGCATCGAAATGGGCTTGCCCGGCGCAATGCAGGCGTCGGCCCTGTTGCAATCGCTTCCGCAAACCACCTGGGCGCCGGGCTCGGGCGGCTGGAACCCACCGCTGCCCCAGGCGGTGGAGGCCGACGACGAGGCCCTCAAAATTGTGCTCCGCTGGCTGCAACACGCGATGGCCGTGTTTCTGAAAGCGGCCTCGGCGCCGGACTTCTTCGAGCAGGCGGCACGCACCACCTTGGACCTGGTGGGCCTGGACAGTGTGGCCGTGCTGTTGCTGGAAGACGGCACGTGGCAGGTCGAGTGCCGGGTCCACGCCCGGGGCGGACGCGATCACGACGAGTGGCGGCCCAGCCAGACGATTCTTGAGCGGGTGCGGCACGAGCGACGCACTTACCGGCAGCTTCCGCCGGAGATTGTGTCGGCGGCTCACAGCCTGATGGGGGTCACGGCCCTGGTGGCGGCGCCGATTCTCGATCCGCGGGGCGAGGTGATCGGCATCATTTATGGCGACCGGCATCGGCCGCTGTTGCAAGCCGGATTGCCGGCCATCTCGGAATTGGAGGCCGTCAGCGTCGAGCTGTTGGCCTGCGGAGTGGCCGCGGGCCTGGCCCGGCTGGAACAGGAGCGGGCCGCCCTGGAAGCCCGCGTGCAGTTCGAGCAGTTCTTCACGCCGCGGCTGGCCTCGGAACTGGCCCAGAATCCCAATCTGCTGGAAGGCCGCGATGCCGAAGTGACCGTGGTGTTTGCCGATATCCGCAACTTCAGCGGGATCAGCCAGCAGCTTGGGCCCGCCAAGACCGTCGAGTGGATCAACCGCGTGCTCACCGAGCTGAGCCAATGCGTCTTGCAAGAAGAAGGCGTGTTGGTCGACTACATCGGCGACCAGCTTCTGGCCATGTTTGGTGCCCCCACTGATCAGCCCGACCATGCCCAGCGGGCGTGTCGTTCGGCCCTGGCCATGCTGCGGAAACTTCCCGAACTCAACGCCTTGTGGGCCGAGCGGCTGGGCCAGACCATGGGCCTGGGCATCGGCATCAACAGTGGCCTGGCTCGGGTGGGCAACGTGGGTTCCACCCAGAAATTCAAATACGGTGCCCTGGGCAATACCGTCAACCTGGGCAGCCGGGTGGAAGGCGCCACCAAGTACCTGGGCACCAGCCTGTTGGTCACGCAAGCCACCCACCAGCAGTTGCGGCAACCGCTGCCCAGTCGCCGAGTCGGGGCGGTGCGGGTGCTCAACATCGCGGGAGCCGTTGACCTGTATGAACTGGCCGATCCGGCCGTGGCCTCGGAATTCGCGGAACGTGCGACGATTTACGAACAGGCCCTGATCGCGTTCGAAGGCGGCCACCTGGAGTCCGCCCTGGCCGGCCTGACCCCACTGTTGACAGAGCCGCCCGATCCGCCCGCCGCCGTGCTGGCCCAGCGCATCGCCCAAGTGCAAGCGGGCCAACCACACGATCCCGTCTGGGAATTGCCCGGCAAGTAGGCGGCTACTTGCCAGCGTGTTGCCCGCCGTGGGCGAAATGCGGCAACGCCCTGGCAATGACGCTGGCCGGCGATGCGAGCCCGTTCAGGCGATTGCGGTTGGGCCGCCGGGTGCGGTATGCTCCAGCATTCCCGTGGGGCGGGCTGGCCGGCTTGACGAGCGGAACACCGCGGGGGCTCCTTTTTTGTTGAACGAGGCGACGAATGATCATGCCGCGGTCCGCGGTTGACATGCCCAGCGGCATGGTTTTGGGGCTCGCTTGCGTGTTGGTGACCGCCGGTTGCCAAGAACCACCCAGGCGCGAGTTGGCTCCTCCGAAGGTGGTGGTCACGCAACCGTTGGTCCAAACGGTACGCGACTTCGCCGATTTTACCGGCAACCTGGAAGCCGCTCAGTCGGCCGAGCTGCGCGCCCGCATCACGGGCACCCTGACCGAGGCCGACTTTGAAGAAGGCCGCATGGTCGAGGCCGGCGACCTGCTGTTCTTGATCGACCCGCAGCCGTTCGAGGCCCAGCTTGCCGCTTCGCAAGGCCGTCTCAGCCAGGCGGAGGCCAACTATCAGCTTGCCGAGGCCAACCGCCGCCGGGCCGCGACGCTGCTGCCGCGGGGATCAATCACTCAGCAAGAATACGACACCCGGGCCGCCGAGGTAGCGGTGGCCCAGGCCGATGTCGAGGTGCAGCAGGCCGCCGTGCGGAACTCGCAGATCGACTTGAGCTACACCCGCATCGAAGCCCCGTTCAAGGGCCGCGTGGGTCGGCGGATGGTGGACGTGGGCAATCTGGTTACGGGCACCCCGACCACGCTGCTGACGACCATCGAGCAGGTGGATCCCATCAATGCCTACTTTCCAATCAGCGAGAATGTCATTCTGCCTTTCCTGCGCGAGCGAGCCTCGGGGCGGCGTCCTGGCGAACACCCGGTGTACATCGCGTTGGGTGACGAAGAGAAGTTCACCCACGTTGGCGTGATCGACTTCCTAGACAATACGGTTGATCCAGCCACCGGTACGGTGATGGCCCGTGGGCGTTTTGACAACACCACCGGCGTGCTGTTTCCCGGGCTGTTCGTGCGGGTCCGCATTCCGTTGGAGCCGCTCGAAAACGCCGTGCTGGTCGAACAAGCCGCCGTGGGTACCGACCTGGGCGGGCGTTTCGTGTTGGTCGTGGACGACGAAAACATCGTGCATCAGCGGTATGTCGAACTCGGGCCCTTGTTCGGCGTATATCAAGTGGTCACCAAGGGCCTGGAAGCTGGCGAGAACTACATCGTCGAAGGCGTGCAGTTCGCGCGGCCGGGCCTGGCGGCTGATCCCGAGGTGGCCACGAATCGCCCGCGGCTGGTGTTGAACCAGACCGAGGACTTGGGCGACCTGCCCACCGATCCGATGTCGAGCGCTCCGCCGCAGGCCCCCGAAGGGCCTGACCAGGGCCCAGCCGGCAATCCGCCACCTGAGACCAACCCGGCGGGCGCTGACGCTGGGGCGGCGGGCACGACCTCGTTGAATCAGCCGGCCGAGCCCTTGGGGCCGGCACTGCCACCTGCTGTCGCGCCAGCCAATGGGCCAGCGTCCGAGACCACTCCCGAACCCGCCGCCACGCCATGAGCCGCTTTTTCATTGCCCGGCCCATCGCGGCGCTGGTGGTGTCCATACTGCTGGTCATTGCCGGGCTGGTCGCCTTGCCGCAGATGGGCGTCGAACAGACACCCGACATCACGCCGCCCACGGTGCAGGTCACTACGAGCTACCCGGGTGCCAACGCCCGGGTGATTGCCGAGACGGTGGCCGAGCCGATTGAGTCCCAGGTCAACGGTGTCGAGGACATGATCTACATGGCGAGCCAGTCGTCGGACGACGGCTCGTACTCGTTGACAGTGACGTTTGAAGTGGGCACCGATGTCGATATGGCGACGGTGCTGGTGCAAAATCGTGTGAACATCGCCGTGCCGGGCCTGCCGCCTGAGGTTCAACGGCAAGGCGTGACCACGCAGAAGCAGTCAACCAACATCGTGCTGCTTGTCGCGCTGACCAGCCCGGACGAGCGTTTCGACGAGTTGTTTCTCAGCAACTATCTGTCGACGCAGGTCGAAGACGAACTCGCCCGGCTGCCGGGCGTGGGCGGGGTGACGGTGCTGGGGGCCCGCGACTACAGCATGCGGATCTGGCTCGATCCGAATCGGCTGCGGGCCCGCGATCTGACCACCAACGATGTGGTCCGC
>JBJHDE010000056.1:0-12843 GCA_050486385.1 Planctomycetales bacterium
CGGATCTCCACGGTGTTTCTGGCGGCGGCCGAGCCGGGGCCTTGGCTGTTGCCGGGGCAACCGCTTGAGTTGGCGCCGCAGGTGGCCGACCAAATGCTGATTGCCGTCAACGAGCTGGACCCGGTGCTGTGCTACTTCCGTCTGTTAGATCGTGCCACGTCGATGACGGCGGTGGGCCAGCAGGGCATTCCCGCCCACCGGCTGGGTGCCCATGCTCACAAGGTTTGGCAGGTGCGGGTCGATCACTGGATTGGCCGCAGCCACAGCCTGGTGACCTATTTGGAAAGCACGCCGATGATGCGGCTGATTTTGCCCTACGTGTATGGCGATCCCATGCACCGCGGCGTCCCCATCGCCACCGACGAGGTCCCAGGTTTGCCGTACGAGTCGGTCACGCCGGAACCCTCGTCATAGGAATCGTTTTGATTCCTGGAAGAGAAAAAAGGAAGCGAAACGGGTGGCGGCCCCGTCTCGCTTTCTCCCATGGGTTCTTTGTTGCAGGACGATTACCGACAACCGCCATCATTGGAGAACCGCACTTGTGGCACTGGTGGCTTGTCCACCAGTGTTTGATTACGCCTGCGATTGCTTGACTGATGCCCGCGAAACTCCTCGAACAGGGCAACTTGGCGGCACTGTCCGACTTGGCCACACACTGGTGGACAAGCCACCAGTGGCACGACTTTTGTTCGAAGTGGCGCGAAGTGCTCAGTAGTCGGACCTCAATCGTCTGCCGCCAAGTTGACCCGCACCAGTTCTTTATCGTTGCGGGCGAATACGCTTTTCATGGCGAAGGCCGGATGGCTCCACACGACGGGACGCCCGAAGGTCTCGCCGGTGGGCTCGAGCACGTGGAAGCGGCTGATCTCGTGGTAGCCCTCGGGCGTGAGCCGCGCGAGAATCAGGTCGCCGCGTTCATTAAACAAGAAGAAGCGATCCTCGTGCTTCACGATAAAGGCCGTGGCGTGCCGCAGGCGGGGTTGGCCGCCGGTGGGTTCGGCCGTCTGCCACAACCGTTCGGCATTGCTGAGTCGGGCGGCCATCAGGGTGCCGCTGTTAATATCGGCCCCGTAGATCACGCCTTCATGAACGAACGGCGTACTGTTGGACGTGTACAACGCGTTGTTGGTTCGGCCCCGCCAAACTTCGCTGGCGCCACGGCCATCGGGGGCGAGTCGCACCAGGGCGGCCGCATCGCCAATGCCACAGGCAAACAATGTGTCGTCGACCTGGCGTGGGGCGGTGATGCTCATGCCGTAACTGGGCTTGAGCGGAAAACTCCAAAACACCTCGCCGGTGGCCGGATGCATGCCGACCATCGCCTCGGGATGCCAGACGACCAGCTGTTTCATGCCGGCATGTTCAATGATCGATGGTGGGCAGTAGCCGGGCTCGGGGGCATCCAGGGCCTTCCAGGCTTCTTCGCCGGTGTCTTTGTTGAAGGCCACCACCACGCTGCCTGGACCGCCCACCATGGTGTAGACCAGCTTCTCATGCACCAAGGGATGCGCGGCAAAGCCCCAGATGGGCGTCTTGGTGTTGTAGCGCTCGGTCAGCGGTTGGTGCCAAATCAACTCGCCGTTCTCGGCGTTCAAGCACATCAGGTCGCCTTCGGCCCCCAAGGTATACACCTTGCCGTCGGCCACCGTCGGCGTGGCCCGCGGACCAGCGGGATAACTCAGTTGGTAAGGCCGATTGTATTCGTGTTTCCAAATCAACTCGCCCGATTCGGCGTTCAGGCACAGCACCCGCTCGCGGCCTTCCAGCCGATCGGTGCCGCCGGGATTGTTGGTAATGCGTCCGGCGGTGCGGACGTAGTCCATGACATAGACCTTGCCATTGGCCACCGCGGGACCGGAATAGCCCAGCTCCACGGGAACCCGCCACTTCACGGGCAGCCCATCGGCGGGGAACTCGCTGACCAGGCCGCTTTCGCGGTAAACGCTGTCGCGCTTTGGGCCCATCCACTGCGGCCAATCCTCGGCCTCGACGCCTGTGACCGTTGCCAGCAAAATCGCCACCGTCCACCAAGCCATAGCCCGCATGCCCATCACCTCCGGCAGAAAGGATCGTGTTCGACCGGGAATCGCACCCGTCGCCGATTCCCGAAGCTTTGACGCCTCGCATCGTCGGGTCAATCCCGCCAATGGATCAGCCGCTGGACGCGGCACCACTGGCGGCTTGGCTCAGTCGAGTCCCAACCACTGTCGATGGGCCTCGGTGAAGACCCAGGGCGTCGGCGGGATGGTGTCGAGTCGGAAGCGATTCAAAAGTTCGGCGGCGGCGATCTCGGTGGGCTCGTCCAGCCAGCCACAACTGGCCGCCAACAGGCCGATCAGCCGTTCGGCCGGGATGCCGGCTTCGCGAAGCGAGGCCAGTCGGGTGTCGCCGTGCCGCTTGGCCAAACGCCGACCGTCGGGGCCCACGACCAGCGGCACGTGGACGAACTCGGGCGGCCTCCAGGCAAGCTCGCGGTACAAGGCCCGCTGGCGAAAGCCGCTGGGCAGCAGGTCATCGCCCCGCAGGACTTCGGTGATGCCCATGGCATGATCGTCGGCCACCACGGCCAATTGGTAGGCGGCGGTGCCATCGTTTTTGTAGAGCACAAAGTCGCCGAGGTCCTCGGCCAGGCGACAGCTCACCGGCCCATGAAAGCCATCGCGGTAGGTGTCGGTCACCGAGGGCACGCGAAAGCGCCAGGCCACCGGGCGATCCTGCCGTAGGGCATCGGCCACGCTGAGTTGTCGGCAGGTGCCGGGATAAATCGGCCCCTCTTGGCCCACATGCGGGGCACTGGCCGCCGCGGCGATGTCGCCTCGGGTGCAAGTGCAGGGGAACACCCGGCTGGCAAGTTGCAGTTCAGCCAACAGGTCCGCGTAAGAGCTTTGCCGTTGCGATTGGACAAACGGGCCGTCCAAGGCTTGGGGATCGGGGCCGTCATCCCAATCCAGTCCCAACCACCGCAAATCGAGGATCGCCTGGGCCGCGGCCCCGAGTTTGATCCGCGGGCCGTCGATGTCTTCCATCCGCAGGACAATGCGCCCACCCCGGCTGCGAATGCTGAGCCAAGCCAACAGAAAGGTCCGCGCATTGCCGATATGCTGCGCGCCGGTCGGACTCGGCGCGAGCCGCCCCACCGGAGGCTCGCCGTGGTGCTTGGTCATCGGGACGGACTTCTACAACGCGGCAAGCATCACGGTTCCAGTTCGATGATACGTTCGCTACGGGCGCTGCGGTCGAGGGCATCGCAGATTTTCTGCGTCAGCAGGGCTTCGCCGATCCAATGCTTGTTGGGCATTTGATTATTCACGTGCCACGAGAAATGCTCGATCATCGCGGCTTCTTGGCAGCAGTTGTCGACCACGTGTTGCTGGCTGTGGCCGTCGGGCTCGTGAATCCACCAACGGGCCCGTTTCTCGCTGTGCGGCAGGACGAAGTCGTCGCAGACCAGCGAGCGTTCGCTGCCGGCGACTTCCACCCATTGCCGCATGCCCAGATCGAACCCGCAATCGAACGAGGCCATCCGACCTTGGTCGTACCACATCAGGGCCGACAGGTTGTAGGTCACTCCCTGATGCCACCGCGCGGTGGCGAACACCCGCTCGGGCATGGCACCGCTTAAGGCCCACCAACTGACCCGCGCGCAGTACCAGCCCAGGTCGCCCAGGCAGCCGCCGCCAAGCGCGGCGTTGAGGCGGATATCGTCGGCCATGCGGTCTTCGTCCATGCGAAAACAAAACGCCGAAGTCACCCGCTTGATCTCGCCCAGCCAATGCGGGCTGATGTGCTGTTGCATGGCCGAGGTGCGTTCGTGATGCACCCACATGACGCCGTCCATCAGCAACACGTCATGCTCGCGGCAGGCGGCGGCCATCTGTTCGGCCTGGTTGAAGTTCAGGGCCAGCGGCTTCTCGCACAGCACGTGCTTGCCGGCCTCGGCCGCCTTGATGGTCCATTCGCAGTGCATCGAGGGCGGCAGGCCGATGTACACGGCGTCGATATTGGGATCGTCCAGCAGTTGCTGATAGTCGCCGTAGTAGCGTTCGATCCCGTGTTCGCGCGCCCAGTTTTCGGCCCGGGCGAACGACCGGCTCGCCACGGCCTGGGCCTGTCCGGTGTTGCTCAGCCCAATCGCCCGACGGACCTTAGTGGCGATTGAGGCCGTGCTGAGGATTCCCCAGCGGCAGGTGGGGGCGGCAATGCTGCTCATCAATCGGACCCTGCGGTTGCGGTGGACGCTCGTGGAACTCGGTTGGCGGTGCCTGGACGACAGCCGACGCCAGGCCAGTCGACGACCAAAGTCGCCCTGACCGGGGCATCGTTCAAGGCCCGCTTGGCGCTATTGTGTCGGCTGTAGGGCTGGTTCGCCAGACGCGGCCCCCAGCGCCGGGGTGTCGCATGGGGCGGCGGCCTCGCCCGGGGGCGGTCGCCATCTTGACGGGTGTTCCTTACCATGGGACACAACGCAACCCGGCGAGTTGCCGGAGCCCGCCCCCCCATCCGTCGAAGGACCCATGACAGAAGGCCACGCGGCACTGGAAGCCACGCAACGTTACTTTCACCTCGCCGCCGACCAACTCGACCTGCCCATGGGTATGCGGCAATTGCTGCTGACGCCCAAACGAGACATCCAGGTGCAAGTCACCCTCCGCCGCGACGACGGGACCACGGCGGTGTTTGTCGGCTACCGGGTCCAGCACGACAACGCCCGGGGCCCGATGAAGGGCGGTCTGCGCTACCATCCGCAGGTGGATCTTGAGGAAGTGCGGAGCCTGGCGAACCTGATGACCTGGAAGACCGCCGTGGTCGATGTGCCCTACGGTGGGGCGAAAGGCGGCATCGCCGTCGATCCCAAGACCCTGAGCCTGGCCGAACAGGAGCGGCTGACGCGGAAGTTTGTCGATGGCATCCACGAGCTGGTCGGGCCCGACTCGGACATTCCCGCACCCGACATGGGAACCAATGCCCACACGATGGCGTGGTTCGCCAGCCAATACGCCAAGTACCACGGGTTCAGTCCGGCCTGCGTGACCGGCAAGCCCGTCGAGCTGTACGGCTCGCCGGGTCGCGAAGAGGCCACCGGCCGCGGGGTGGGGATTCTGACACTGAAACTGTTGCAGCGACTCAAGATCGATCCGCGGAAGACGACCATCGCCATTCAGGGCTTTGGCAACGTGGGCAGCCATACGGCGGTCTATCTGCAAAACGCCGACTGCAAAATTCTGGCCATCAGCGACGTCAGCGGAGGCTACTACCGCCGCGAGGGCCTGGACGTGCTGGACGCCTACCGTTGGAGCCGCGAGCACGGCTCGCTGGCAGGCTACCCCTCGGCCGAAGCCATCTCCAACGAGCAACTGCTCACCCTGGATGTCGACGTGCTGATCCCGGCCGCCCTGGGAGGCGTCCTGACCGCCGACAACGCCCACGACGTGCGGGCCAAGACCATCATCGAAGCCGCCAACGAACCGGTCCGCCCCGAGGCCGACGCCATCTTTCGCAAGCGGAACGTGCTGGTCCTGCCCGACATCCTGGCCAACTCCGGGGGGGTAACGACCAGCTACTTTGAATGGGTCCAGAACCGGCAACACTTCCAGTGGGGCCTGACCCGGGTGCGGCAGGAACTCGATCGCATCCTGAGCAACGCCTTCGAGAGCGTCTGGGAAACTTCGCAACAACGCAACCTCGACCTCCGCACCGCCGCCTACGTCGTCGGCATCGAACGGGTCGTGCGGGCGACCGAGCTAGCAGGCATCCAGTGATGCCCTCAAACCGCACTGTCCGAATGTTTCACGTGAAACAATCGGCCACCCCTTCGAGTGGGCTTCGGGGCTCGTCGGCCGCAACCTGTTTCGCGATATGCACTTAGAGCACATCGGTCGACAACCTGACCTGCTCCCCGAAATCCACGCCCTTGGCGAATCGCGCCTGCTGGGCGCAACCGGGCACCTGAACAATTGTTTCACGTGAAACAATTCAGTCGGGACTGAAATTTCAGGACGCCGCGAGGTTGCCGGTGGTCGACCGGATCAGCTTCCGGTCCGCCACATCGAGCGGGCCAGCGGATAGTCGCTGGTGCCGTCGGGCAGGGGTTTGACGACCAGCAGGTGATGCAGGTTGTAGACGTTCGTCTCAAAGCCCAAGCGGGCCCCGGCAAAGTACAAGCGGAAGGTGCGGTAGGTGGCCTCGTCGGTCAGGGCCACGATTGCGTCGTGATTCGTCTCGACATTGCTCAGCCAGTGCTTGAGCGTCTGCGGGTAGTGCTCGCGGAAGCTCTCGACGTCGCGAACGTCGAAGCCGGCCTTCTCGGCATCGCGACACAACACGCTCACCGGCACCAACTCGCCATCGGGAAACACGTAATTGTGGCTGAACACCCGGGCCCCGGGCGAGCCCTCGTGGCCAAACAGCGTGATTTGCTGGATGGCCAACGCACCGCCGGGACGCAGCAGGCGGAAGCATTTCTTGAAGTAGGGGTCAAACTGCTCGGCCCCGAAGTGCTCGCCGACTTCCATCATCACGATCTTGTCAAACTGCTCGCTGTCGGGCAGTTCGCGGTAGTCCTGGACCCGCACTTCGCAACGATCGCTCAGCCCGGCGGCTTCGATCTTGGCCCGGGCCCACTCGGCCTGCTTGTTGCTGAGCGTCACGCCCACGCACTGGGCCCCGTACTGTTGGGCGGCGTGCATGATGGCGGCTCCCCAGCCGCAGCCAATATCCAAAAGCCGCTCGCCGGGCTTGAGCCGGAGCTTCTGGAACAGAATCTCGAACTTGCGGGTCTGGGCGGTCTCCAGGTCTTCGTCGGCCGAGTTCCACACGCCACTGGTATAGACCAGCCGCGGGCCCAGGGCGGTCTCGAAGAATTCGTTCGAGGTATCGTAGTGGTAGCTGATCGCCTGCCGATCGCGCTCAATCGAGTGGACTTCGCCGGAGAGCTTGGCCTGTTGCCGGCCACTGCGGGTTTGCTCGCGTTTGGGCATCCGCCAGATACGGTAACCCAGGGCGTAGCGCTGCAAGGGCGAGAGCCGCTTCTTGGTGAACGACAGAAAGCGGCAGAAGTGCGTGAAGACGACCATGTCGCCTTCGACGTCGAAATCGTTGTACAGGTAGGCCTGGGCGAAGCTCAGGGGACTGGGCGGCCAGAACATCGACCGCATCGACCCGGCATGATGGATGATCAGCGTAAACGCCGTCTCCTGGCCGGCATCGGGCTCCCAGGTGCTGCCATCCCAAAACTTGACGGCAAAGTTGCGTGGACCGTACCCGTCGACCAATCGCTCCAGGAGTTGGCGGCTCTGACTGACTTGCGGATCGGCCAACTGGGTGCTCACGGCCACGGGGTGTCCTCCTGGTAGAAATCAAACAAGCGGGTCGAAATCGGACAAGCAGGTCGCAGCCCAACAACGGTCCCAATCAACGCGGGGCTCCGCAAGCGGCCCCCACGCGGCGGCCGCACTTTCTCCAATTTACGAAGCCGACGCGATTCTACGTTTCTGGTCCCACCCGAACAATCGCAGATTCTCGGCCTCGCGCGAACGCCTGAGGAGGGCTTTCCCGGTTGGCGCGGCCGTCAATCGGTCGCCGACGGTTTCGTGCAGGCCTCGACGAACAGCACATCCAGCAAGCGACCGCGGGTGAAGCGGCCCTCCTCAATTTGACGGGGCGAAAGCGGAATCTCGACGCCAAGCTCGCCGGCGAACTTGAGCCAGCGTGCGGCCAGGGCCTCGTCAAGCGGCTTGTTGGGCTCAAGCTGATGGTTGGCAAAGGCGAAATTCCACTGACCAATGAGCTTGGGCCGCCGCGCCGACTCGGCGTCTTCTGCCGCAATCAGGTCGTCAAACATCCCCAGGGTGCCCCAGTACTGGGCCGCGCGAAAATGCGGCGGCAGCTTGCCCGGCTCCATCAACCGAATGGTGTGCGTACGATCAGACTCCCAGGTTGGCGTTTGAATCCGCCTCTCGGGTGCCAGGTCACTGAAGTAGGCCGTGATGGCGCCTTGTTCATGCAAGCGGAGCTGCAGGCGGCGAACGTCCACATCTTGCACGGCGGTTTCGGCCGCCAGGGCCTGATCGATCGCCAGCCCGGCGGCGTGGCCCAGCCCCATCCAAACGGGTTCGTATCGCAGACCGCAAAAGCCAATGTGACTGCTGGACACGGCCACTGGCACCAGCAGATTGGTCACGCTGTTGGGGACCATCACGCCATAGGGCACCCCGCTGGGCAGGGCGTGACGATGGAAGTGCCCGTACGTCACGCCAAACCGCGGGCTGTACACGCCGTGACAGTTGATGCCGTACTCGGTCAGAGCCACCGCCTGGGGTTGGGCATCGGCACGAACGCGGCCGCCATCGTGGGTGAACACATCGTGCTGGGTGAACACATATTGGCCAATCATCCGCCGGCCTTCGCGGACGTACAGCGCTGGCGACCAATGGTCGTTGTCCTCGAACTCATCCTTCGGCAGCCCCCAGATTTGCATGGCATCGCGGACTTGCTCGGGCAATTCCGGATCGTTGGCAAAAAACCAGAACAGCCCCAACGAGAAGTCCTTGTAGTGCTGATAAATCTCCTCGCGCGTCTCCCAGTCCCCCTCGGGCCACGGGTGATTGATGTTCTCGATCGACAGGCTGATCGGACTCTCCCACACATCGTTGAAGTCGGCCTTGTTGTTGGCCATCGGCCGAATCCGAATCGGCCCCTTGGGCGTGCGGGTGTGATCCAGCCCCCGAAGCTGGCCCTTGGCAAACATCTCGACCAGCGGGGCGTACTCGTCGCGGTCGTAATTGTCAGGCTTGGGAATCGGCAAGCGATTCTCGGGGTCGCGGGCCAACGTGACGCGAAAGTTGTAGGTCTGCACCCACGGTTGCTCCTCGTTGAGGGCAAGCGACTCGTTGTAGGTCGACTTGCTCTCGACGCCCAGGTGATAGGCCACACCCGCGGTGGCCATCAGGTCACCTTCGTAGGTACCATCCACAAACATCTTGGCGGCCAATCGCAGAGTGCCGGTAACGGGGCCCACCAACGTGGCGCCGGGCTTCGGCTCCCAGGTCTCGACGTCAATCGCTTGAATGGTGCCGGGCGACTTGTCGGTGCCGACCTGATCGTTGGCAAACCGCACGCCGGTCAGGCGATGACGCAACAGCACCTGAACGTTGGCGGCCGCGAGCATTTGCTCGAACACCGCCTTGGCCACGCCGGGTTCGTAGTAGCCACCGGCCGCGCAATCGCGAAGCTCCTGACTGTCCTCGCCGTAGGTCTCGCGGTAGTGTCGCTCGACACCCGCGGTGAACTCGCGCCACAGTCCGCCGTGCGACTCGTAGCTGCGAAAGTCGGTGTTGGACAGTCCGCCACTGGCCAAGCCCCCCAGATGGCCCGTCGGTTCCACAAGCAGCACCGACCTGCCTTCGCGGCCCGCCGCCACGGCGGCGGCGATGCCACCCGGCGTGGCACCGTAGACCAGCACATCGGCCTGGCGCGATGGCCCATCCTCGCCGGAGGACTCATCGGCCCAGGCCCCCTGAACCAGCACCACCAGGGTCATCGCGACCGATGCAAAGGATCTCATGGCTTTTCGCGCAGCAAATCGTGTGTCAAAATCAGCGAGTGGCCTCCATAATACTCGCACCGCGTGGCGATTGCGCACCCCGGCACCCCCGAAAAAGCGACCACAACCGACCACCAATCAGGCCATGGACATCCCCTCTCCCGACGAAAATGCCTCCGGCTCGGCCCCGCCGTCCAAGTTGCGGATCCGATGTCGGGCGGATGGGCCCTACGTGATTGAAGGCCCCGTCGAGGTGGTCGACGCCGAAGGGCGGCCGTTCGCATTGCCCACGAACAAGGCCAAGCTGGCGTTGTGCCGGTGTGGAGAGTCGGGGTCGAAGCCGTTTTGCGATGGCACGCACAAAACGATTGGGTGGACGGGCGACGAGAAAGTTTCGGATTCGCCGACGACACCCCCGCGGTCGGAGTCGTAAACACCAGTGAGGTGACGCATGGGCCGAGCCGGCGTATCGGATCGAGAACTGATCGTGCGGATCGGTCTGGGCGACCTGGAGTCCCTGGGCGAGCTGTTCGTGCGCTTTCAGCAACCGATACTGAACTTCACCCACCGCATGGTGGGCGAAGCCGCGACGGCCGACACCCTGACCCAAGAGGTGTTTCTGCGGGTCTTGCGACACGCCGACAAGTACGATCCTGAGCAGTCGGTCCGCCCGTGGCTGTACACGATTGCCGCCAACCTGTGTCGCGATCATCTTGCCAAAGCCAAGCGACGAAACGCCTTAGAGCTTGAGATCGAACCGGCCGCCACCACGACGGGGCCCTTCGACCAGATTGCCAGCGAGGAGGACTGCGAGCGGGTCCGCCAGGCGGTGGCCGAGCTTCCCGACATCTACCGCGAGATTGTGGTGATGCGGATCTACGAGCAACTGCCCTACGCCGAGATCGCCGAAGCCCTGAACATCCGCGAAGGCACCGCCCGCAGCCGGATGGAGTATGCGTTGAACCGGCTGAGGAAGGCCCTACTCTCCCCCCGGGAGAGGCAGGCTTACGAGGCCAGCAAAGAAGCCAACAAGAACGCGGCGAGCAAATCGTCGTAATTTCGTCGGGGTATTTTCTAGGACGAAGCAACAACGGGTACCGTAAGCGTTTTGAGAGGATGGGGGCCACCCGCCTGCCCAGGCGATCGCTCCCCCTGAGTCCAGACCAGACCGGGCCACACCAGATCAACGGGTCGAAACCAACAAGGACCGTGCGTGTCATTGTGTCGAATTCATCAGACCACCTCCTGCTGAGTGCCTTGGAGAGCCAACTTGGGCTCCCCGGCGCCACGCCCTCGCCGGGGGATTCCGCCGGCCAGGCCGAAGCGGGTGCGTCGGGTGATACGGCCCCCGATCCAGTGGCAGCCAGCCTGGGCACACCAGAAACTGCCGCCCAGCCCGACGAAATCACGCTGCGGCTGGCAACCAGCTTGGCAAATTTGCGGGTGCATACCGCCCTGCCGCCGCGGCCGGACTCGGTGCTTCGGCTATTTGAGCGCGTAGCCGAACAACAGGCCCAAGACGAGGCTTCGCAAAGTGGCGAGCATCCGGCCGTCGGCGGGCAGGCACCCGACTTGACCGAGTTGCTGGACTACTGCACGGGCCAACTCGACGATCCCGCGGCCGGCGCCATCGAACGACGCTTGGCCCAACATCCCGATGCCCAGGGCCGCATGCTCGAGACCGCCAAGTTGGCGGGCATCCTCGAAGAGCTGCGGGTGGCCACCGAGCGACCCGCCCCGCGCGACGGTCTGGCCCGCTTCTTGGATCGCGTCAACGACTCACTCGATGAGGCCCTGGTCGTGGGACCGGATGGCTCGGTCGAGCGGGCAACCGCTTTGCCGAAGCTGGCCACCAGCGAGCGTTCAACGAATCGCGGCACGCGGCGATCGGCCTGGTCGGTCGGCAGCCGGTTGGTCCTGGCCGCCAGCTTGCTGATTGGCTTGGCCCTGGTTGTGCTTCCCGTTGTCAGCCCGTCGGCCACGCAATCGGTATTCGTCCAGGTCGAGCGTGCCACCACCATCGAGGCCCTCCACTCGCAGGCCGAACCGCTGACCAAACTGGTGGGCGAAGAGCTGCTGCGGCTGGATCAAGTCGATCCGGTGGAACTGGCCGATTTGCAGTTGCTGGCCGATCTGGCGGCCTCGGGTCGCGATGCGACCGACCTGGAACTCGCCCATCGTCTGGCCCGCCGCGACAGCGGTTTGCTGGCCCAAGCGGCAAGCGACGGCCAGTTGAGCGCCCACGGGGCTCTGCCCTGGGAGAACACCGCCTTTGCCGATGGCGACACCGCCCGACACCAACGGGCCGTTCGCGAGGCGATTCGCGCCGGTCAGTATCGCGAGGTCGAACGGCTGGCGGCGTCCTCGTGGCGGGCCGAAGACCGTTTGTTGCAAGTCTGGGCCCTGGAAGCCGATGGCCAGACCGAGGCCGCACGACGCTTCCTGCACGAAGTGCTGGACAGCGAGGCCGTCGAGCAACTGCCCTTGGCCGGTCGCGTGTATCTGGCCGGGGCCGCGCGATCGCTGGGCCTGCTCAGCGAGTCGGCCGAGCAATTCCTGCCGCTGGTCGCCGAAGTGCCGGGTCTGAACTTCCACCTGGGAACGCTGTTCCTGCGGCGGCTGCACAACGAATCGCGGGCCCGTCAGGCCTTCGAGGCCCTCGGCACCGAACCGCGGTTGGCCGATCGTCGCGATTTCGGCTTGGCCCTGGTTCCCGCGACCATCGCCTTGGCCGACCGATCCGACATCGTGCTGCGGCTCCGCGAGGCGCTGTCGCCACTGACCGCCGAAGACCGCGTGTTCGGACAATCCAACTGGTCGAATTATCAGATCACCGTTGACGTTCACACCGCCACCGAAGCCACCTGGGGCCGCGAGCCCACCTTGGCCATCGTCGGCTTGCGGGCCAGCGAAAGCGATCAGGTGCGGGCGGCCATCAGCCTGGATCGCGCTTCCATCGAGCGGCGAGAACCAGTCGGGGCCGAGGCCTTTGTCTCCAAGCGGCTGGCCGAGGCCCGACTGCCTGAGCCTCTGCAAGCCAATCAGTGGTACCGTGTGAAACTTCGCTTCGAAAGCTCCGCCGACGGGCTGTGGACGGGCCTCAAGATTTGGCCCAGCGATGGCCAAGAGCCGGCCGGCTGGCTGGTCGAACGCCTCGAAGCCTCGCAAGATCACACCAGCGGTGCCATGGGCCTGGCCGCCAGCGACCTGCCCGCCGCCTTCGCCAACCTGCGGGTCGAACGCTTCGAGCCCGCCCGCTGAGACTTGAAGTCGGCGACCCGAGTGCGGCTCGCGCCTTGATA
>JBJHDE010000056.1:12853-15223 GCA_050486385.1 Planctomycetales bacterium
GGCGAGAACCGTCTCGCCGGGCCGCTTGCGTTGCCTCACCGTTTGAGCCACCGCCTCAGCTATCGCCGGTCGACTTGGGCATCAGCCGCTCGGCCAGCCGCCGCAGCGAGACGCTTGTGTCGTCGCGGGCGATGTGAACCTGAATCAGGTGCATCTGCGTGGCGTCGTTCAAGGCGGTCTCCAGGGCCTGGGCGAATTGGCCCTCGGTACGGACCTCGTGACCCACCCCACCGCCAAGCACCTCGGGCAGTCGGGCGTAAGCCCAGGGGTGAATATCGTTGAAGCCCCATTCGCCTTCGTGCAAGAACCGCTCGGTCCCGTATCCCTGGTTGTCCAGCAGAATGACAATCGGGTTCAGCCCCCGACGCACAATGGTACTGAGTTCCATGCCTGTCATCTGGAAGGCCCCATCGCCCACCAGCACCAAGGGCCGCAGCTTGGGATCGGCCGTCTGCGCGCCCAAGGCCGCGGGAACGGCAAAGCCCATCGAGGTGTAAAACGCGCTGCTCAGAAACTTCGTCTGCCGCACCACCGCCAGGTCCAACGAGGCAAACAACGAGTCGCCCACGTCGGCAATCACGCAGATCGTCTCGTCCAGGGCGTTGTTCAATCGCTGGACCAATCGCTTAATGCGAATCGGCTGATCCGGCGCAACCGCGGGCAAATCCAGCGGATCGGGCCGCTCCGGCGTCCGCCGCTCGGGACACCGCAACCCGGCTTTCGCCAAGTGCTTGATAAAGTCGCCCAACAGCACGCCATCGTAATGATGATGGCTGATCCGCAGCCGCTCGCTCGTGGCATGAATCACCTTGAGCGGGTCGATCCGGGCGGTGAAAATGCCCGAGTTGATGTCGTGCATCTGATCGCCCAACAGCAAAATGCAGTCGCTTTCTTCCACGAAGCGGGTCACTTCATCGTGGCCCATCGCCCCTTCGTACAGGCCGGCGTACAGGGGATGCGTCTCGCTGATCACGCTCTTGCCCTGAGCCGTGGTCACAAACGGAATGTTGGCCGCCTCGGCCAGTTGGCGGACCTCGTCCTGCAGGTTGAAGCGGTGAATCTCGACGCCCGCGATAATCACCGGCCGCAGGGCCTGCGAGACCCGGCGGACACTTTCCGAAGTGGCCTCGGCCAGGGCCTCCGCATCGCTGCGGACTTCGGTCGTCTTGCGAAGATAGGGTTGCGGCGGGATCGCATCGACCAGGTCCCGCGGCAGCTCCAGATAGCCCGGCCGCTTGTGCCGCACCACGGCCTCCAACACCCGATCAATCTCGGCAAAGGCGATGCTCGGATCGTTCAAGTCGGCGCTGGCCACGCACAACCGGCGATAAATCTCGTGCTGGGTCGTGTACTCGCCCACCGAGTGATGCAGCAGCAGATTCCGCGGGCGTTCGCTCACACCGGGCGAACCGCTGATGACCAGCACCGGGCTTTTCTCGGCGAAGGCCCCGGCAATCGAGTTGCAACAGCTCAGGCCGCCCACGCAATAAGTGATGCACACCACCCCCAAACCGGTGATACGAGCGTAGGCATCCGCGGCGAAGCCCGCGTTGTCTTCCCGGGTACAAGTCACCACGTTGATGGGGCAGGCGTCCAACTTGCAGTAGAACTTCAGCACGTAATCGCCCGGTAGCCCGAACAGGTCGCGGACGCCGTACTCCTGCATCCGGCGGATCAGGTAGTCGCCTAGGGTGATGCCGCTGATCGCTCGCGGCTCGCCGTCGGCTTCCAGGGCAAACCGCTGCCGTCCGTCGATCATTCCGCTGCTCATGACGCGCCTCGGGTCGGGGGGCACAGAATCGCATCTGCTAATGCTAAGTATTATCACCCCCGGACCACCAGCGGACAACATCCCCCACGACTACCCCTACATGATGGGACACCCGTCGACGGCAGTCACCTCGGAAAGTGTCTCGCCACCCTGCCCAAACCTCGGAGGGGACGCGACCACCCCGAAACCGGCGAACTTCCTGGAACGCCCGCGATTAAGGCGGAGCGGCAGCCCCGCCGATCGGTCGGCCCTTCAACCATTGATGTTCATGAGTGATCAGGAGATCTGGACGAGCTTGCCTCAACTGATCAACAGCCGTTTCCGGAAGCCGAACCTATTGAACGAGGAACTCACCGTTTTCGGGAAGAAGGCGTAACGCCTTTCTCTGGATGCCATGAATTTTGGGGCCTAGGTCACGTGCCCGAGCGCTGCGGGGTTGGGCGGCAAGGACCAATGGGGCTCAGCAGCCAGCTCGCGTGAAGAAGCGGCCTGTAGGAGCAGGAGCCCTGGTTGCCGGGCTCACCCCTGCCAGCGCGATTCTAACTCACGCTGGGCGGCTTCGACACGGTGATAGTAGTCGAGCCGCTGGAGTTGGCTGG
>JBJHDE010000057.1:0-15125 GCA_050486385.1 Planctomycetales bacterium
AGCCTGATCAGCACCGATGGCGATGCGTATTTGGTCAGCATTGCGCCGGACGGCAACTCGCTGGTGCGGGTGCAGATCGCCGCGGGTGCCGTCGCTGGGGGATTGGCCAACACCAACAAGGCGAGTCACCCGGTGTACTGGCTGCCGGGCAGCGAGTGGGTCGAGTTCCAGGTCAACACGCATACCCATGCCACCCAGTCGCGTCCTCGGGTCAGCGAGTTGGCTGATGGGGGCTTTGTGATCGTCTGGAACAGCTTCCGCCAGGTGAGCGATAGCTGGGACGTCTTTGGCCAACGCTTTGACGCGACGGGCCGCGCCATGGGCCCCGAGTTCCAGGTGAATACATGGACCACCAACGCGCAGCAATCGAGCGATGTGGCGGCGCTGGCCCATGGTGGCTTTGTGGTGACCTGGGCCAGTCTGCATCAGGATGGCGATCAGTTTGGCATTTTCGCGCAGCGTTACGACGTGAATGGCCAGCCCCTGGGCGATGAGTTTCAGGTGAACACCTGGACCACCAACCGGCAAGAACTGCCGGCGGTGGCCGGCCTGGCGGATGGTGGCTTCGTGGTGGCTTGGCAGAGCAGGGGCCAGGTTGGCACGAATCCTTCGGTTTTTGCTCAGCAGTACAACGCCCAGGGTGAAGCCGTCAACGACGAGTTTATGGTGAACACGTTCTCCGCCAATTGGCAATACAGGGCCGCGGTCGCGGCGCTGGCCGATGGTGGTTATGTGATTGGTTGGACGGGAACTCAGGGCGGCACCAATTTGTACGCTCAGCGGTTTGCCGCTGACGGCACGGCCGTGGGCCAGGAGTTTCATGTCAACACGCACACCGAACGCTCGCAGGATCTGATGGCGATTGCGGGGCTGACCGATGGCGGTTTCGTGATGGTCTGGCATAGCGACCGACAGTTCGGCGACGACTTCAGCATTGTCGCCCAGCGTTACGATGCCGACGGGCAGCCCGTGGGCAGTGAGTTTCTGGTCAGTCAGGATACCGACTTCGAACACCGCAACGCCGATGTCACCGCCCTGGCCGAAGGCGGATTCGTGATCACCTGGAGCACCTTCGAAAAGGATGGCGACGCCTACGGAATCTTCGCCCAACAGTATGACGAAGACGGGCAGATTGTGGGCGATGAACTGCAAGTCAACGCCTACACGACCAGTTGGCAGTACCTGTCACGCACCGCGACCCTCGCCGATGGCCGCTTTGTGATTGGCTGGGAGTCCCTGGAACAGGACGGCTCTAGCTATGGCATCTTTGCCCGGCTGTTTGACGGGCCCAGTGCCGCCGCTCGAAGCGACACGCTGGTCGTGGCCGCGAGTACGGGCCACGAGCCGGTGCGGGTGTATGATTCGGAAACGAGAATTCTCCGTTACGAACTCGATCCCTTCCCGGGCTTTCAAGGCGGCGTGAATGTGGCGCTGGGCGATTTTACCGGCAACGGCACCGATGATATCGTGTTGGCGGCCAACGCCGGAGGCGGGCCCCATGTGCGAATCTTCGATGGTCTGACCGGCCAGCAGATTGCCCATCCGCTGGGCAGTTTCTTTGCCTATCACCCCGACTTCCGTGGTGGCGTGACCGTGGCCGTGGCCGATATCAACGGCGATGGCCATGCCGACTTGATCACCGGCGCCGGCCCAGGTGGCGGGCCGCACGTGCGGGTGTTCAGCGGTCAGGATGGCAGCCAGATTCATAGCTTCTTCGCTTACGACCCAAACTTCCGCGGCGGCGTCTTCGTGGCGGCGGGCGATGTGAATCAGGATGGCTACGCCGATATGATTACCGGAGCCGGCACCGGCGGTGGGCCGCATGTCCGCGTTTTCAGCGGCGAGACCGGTCAGCAACTCTCGGGCGCGATCGGCAGCTACTTTGCGTATGACCCCAACTTTCGCGGCGGCGTCCGCGTGGCCGCCGGCGATGTCAATGCCGATGGCCATGCCGATGTGATCACCGGGGCCGGTCCTGGCGGCGGTCCCCATGTCCGTGTTTTCAGTGGCGCCGACCGGAGCGATGTTCACAGCTTCTTTGCGTATTCTCCCAACTTCCGGGGTGGCGTGTTCGTCGCCTCAACCGACCTGGATCACAACGGGCACGCCGATATCATCACGGGAGCCGGGGCCGGTGGCGGCCCGCATGTGCGGAGTTTCAGCGGCGAGACCGGCGGGCAACTCGGCGGGCCCAGCGGCAGCTTCTTCGGCTATGACCCCAGCTTCAATGGCGGTGTCACCATCGGTGGCGGTTCGACCCTGGCGCCGCTCCGCGCCGCCGGCGGCCTGGGGCCGGGCGGTGGCCCCCAGCTTACGCTCGAACAGCTTCAACAGGCCGCCAAAGAATCGGTGGCCCTCTGGCAAGCAGCCGGACTGGACGCCCCGCGGATCGAAGCGCAGTTGGGCACGCAATTGGTCGTGGCTGACCTGCCGGGCGACAAGCTGGGTCTCGCCGGCCGCGGGCTGGTGAAACTCGACGCCGGCGCGGCCGGATGGGGTTGGGCCTTCACGGAGGATGACCACGCCGAAGCCGCACGGATCGATCTGCTGACGGCCCTGGGGCACGAGTACGGCCATGTGCTGGGGCTGGAGGATCTGCCCGGAACCGGCGACGACATCATGGCCGAATTGCTCCAGCCGGGCGTCCGCAAAACCAACTACGCCGACGCGGTCGAACGGCTATTTGCCCACCAGTAAGCCTGAGGCCATTCGAGCCCCCCAGCCGCACTCTCCCCCCTGCCAGACAGCGCGGGGTTCAGAGTGAAGCCACCCGATGGGCCAGGGTCTCGAAGTGCGACCAGTCGGGATCGGGCTCCGAACGGAGCTGCAAGGGCAGGTTCTCGAAATCGGCCAAGATCACCCGCATTTCTCGCTCAAAGCGATCGCGACAGTCGGTGTAGAACGTCCACGCCCGGGTGCCGCGTCCGGTGGTCACGGTGACCAGGGTCGCCAGGCCGGTGCGTTCAAAGACGTCCTCCATGCGATCTTCCAGCAGGTCCATCAACTCGTGATCCTGGTCGCTGGGCATGCCGGTTTGCGTGGCGTATCGCCAGGCCACGGTGATCCGCAGCGGCTGCGTCGTGCGATCGAGTTGGGGGTCGAGACACGACACATACCGGAGGATCAGGGCCCGCGTCACACAGTCGTCGGCGACGACCGTCGTCATCCATTCGTGGTCCATACCCATGGATCGGTCTTTCATCGAATACGTTGCTCTCTTGACCACACGCCACGACCCTGAGGATAACTGACTGCCAGACAAGTCGAGAATCGGTTGTTCCAGAAATCGGACTTGCCCGTGCGATGCTCTTCGCAAGTCACTCGAACTCTGGCGGCTCACACGAGTCATGCCACCCTGCCAGGAAACAGAAAGACCTGCAAAACCCTAGCAACGGAAGCCCCCGCTTGGCAAGCCTCCCCACTTTGGGGTGGCGTCCGACGCCCGCCGCCCTGCTGGATCGGAGCATCACCGGGATCGGAGCCTCAGTTGAGGGAGTCGTAGAGTTCGCGAATCCGTTCGGCGACAAACGACCAGGTGAACCGTCCGCGGACCAGGCGGGCCAATTCCGTCTGCCGGCCTCCGGCGAAGGACTCCAGGGCTTGCCGACGGATCTCGCTGGTCTGGCTGGGGTTCACGTAGCGGGCCAACGGGCCAAAGTACTCGTGGGCCGCTCCGGGCCGTGGCAAAACCAGGGGCACGCCACTCATGGCGGCCTCCAGCGCGGCCGACAGCGAGGCGTCCCGCCAGCCGACCTGCACCAGGCACGCGCTGCCGCGGAGGCAGCCCTCCCAGGCCGGCGCGTCGCGGTCCAACGGCCCCAGAAACCGTACGCCCGAGGTCGCCTCGCGGCGGCAGAGTCGGGCGTAGGCCTCGTGTCCCGGTGCCACGTCACCCACAAACACCAGCGGAACCGCGCAGCCCCGCAACGCACGAATCAGGCCCAGTTGGTTGTGGCTGCGTTGAATCGTTCCCGGACACAGGATGAATCGCCCCAAGGCGCGAATCTCGGCGGGCAACGCATCGCGAGGATCCGCGAAACGGGGGTCGGCGGCCTGGGGAATCACCCGCAGGGAGCTGGCCGGAACGCCGTAGAACCGCATGAGCTGATCGGCCTCGGCCTGGCTGGACGGCAGAATCAGGTCGGCCCGCTGATACAGCCTTCGCCGCCAGCCCGGCAAGCGGGGGAAGGCTCCGCGGAGCAGCAGTTCGCCGCATTGCCAACCGCCGTTCATCCAGTCCGTGGCGGCGGCCCAGGTGCTGGACAGATCGCACCAATCGTGGGTCGACAGGACGACCTTCACGCCGCGACGACGGGCCTCGTCCACCAAGGGCAGATGCTCCCGACTCGCGTCGACCAGATGCAGGATGTCGCCGGGTGCAAGTGCATCTTCCCAGGGACGCCACACCTGGGCGTTGGCCCCCTGGTCTTCCAAGGCCTGGGCCAGCGCCGCCAGCCGCCGGCCAGCTCCGTCGCCATCGGTCGCGGCAGTCAACGTGCCGGCCAACAGAACCCGCGGGCCCGTGAGTTCGCGGACAATGCGAAATCGCCCGGTGCTCCGTGAGGTGGCGTCTTCCAGAATCCGCATCGCACGTCCTTGTGATGATGCAAAGAGATGGAGGAGACCCCGGCGTGACACGCGCCCGAATCCGTTCAGGCGTCACTGGGGCCGACGTTTACGCTTGTTGGGATGCGACGAGCTGCCTCGGGGCGGTGGTGCGCCGGCGCGGCCGCGATCGACCCGATGGGGCTGTTGGTGATCGGGATCGGCTGGCGGCAGAATGATGGTCGATTCGGGTTCGTCATTGCGGGTGGACAGTTCGTCGGCAGTGTTTCTCAACACCCGCTTGGTCCAGCCTCGCCAGGAGATTTCTTCGAGCGGCTCGGGCGGCATGACGCGTTGCCAGTCGATCGGCGGCCGGAGCAGCGACCACAACGGCCAGCGCGAGCGCACCGGGTCGGGAACCGCCACCGGGGCCAACCGCCGACGCTCGAAGGCCAACGATTCGGGCTGAAAGCGGACCACGGGGGTATCGACGGGAACCAGGGCCACGCGGTCGCCCCGCCAAAGCTCGACAGCCATCCGCCAAGCCCCGAGGTGCCCATCGACGATCATCACCAACTCGTCACCCCGTTGGTGAAGCTGCAACCGCGCGGCGTTGCGGAACTCCCACCAGTCGAGAAAGCGGCTCATGGTGACCGGCCACATGGCGGCGCAGCCCGAGACGGTTTCCAACACGCGGTCCAACACACCGAGTTGATCTTCCCAGCAGCCCGCCGCAGGCGCGGCCAGCACCACCGATTCGCCGGCGGTGTAACGCCGTCGGATGAGTTCACAGGCGTAGTTGGTCTCGTCCTCGACGTTGGTTCGCCGCTGGTCGCCGGCGGCCTGATCCACGGCCCAGGCCTGCCCCAGGGAAATCGGGTGAACGGGAACCTGCCACAGTGGGGCGTCGCCCGTTTGATAGGGCAAGTCGTCGTACGTCCACCGCGCCTGGCAGTTGTAACGAATGCCATAACGTTTCAATGCGATCACCGTGTTGGGATCGCTTCGCAGGCCCTCGGCACTGCAACCATCGACCGTGATCCCCAACGTGTTTAAGCGTTCAATCTCGCGTTCCACCTCGGCCTGGCTGGTTCGCGCAGCGGGTGATTTCGCTGAGGGGGCCACATGTCCGGCAAGATCGTATCCTTGCAGCCGCGCGATGGCATCGGCCTGGCCTTCCAGGGATGAAGCCGCCAGAAACTGCGTGCAGGCTTCGCGCCAGGGATCGGTTCGCGCCAGCACGGCGTCGAAGCTGCCGCGATCGTAACGCGTATGATCCACGCGAAGTGTGAACGCGCTGCGATACGGAAACGGAAACGGCGCAAACCGCAACCATACACCGCCAGCGCGCTCCACGGCCTGACGGATCGCGCCCATCAGCACTTGCCGCAGCCGAGCCCGATGGACCTGGGCCACGTGTTCAACCACCCGTTGCTTACCAATCTGAAACGCGTGCGGGGCGAGCCGGGGCTGTTCCGCGCCCCGCAGCAATTCGTCGGGGACCCAGCGCCGCATGTCGGCCAGATCGATACCGCGCTGGCCATTCCACAGCCGCGGCCGTCCCCGGCGACTATCGAACAGCACAAAGCGAGCCCGTGGTCGTGCCGGATCGTGCATCTCGAAGGGCACGCCTTCGGTGGCCAACAGCGACGTCACCGCGGCAGGCACCCGATCCAGCAACAATGGAAGCAACGGAAACCGTGAAGCATCCATACGAATTCGACGACCTCGCGTTCGTCGGTGGGTGGGCCATCCGTGGCAAAACATTCACGACCAGACATTCCTGGCCGATAACGGAATACGCTCAAGTGTGGGCAATCAGTTGTGCAGGGATCAGTCGTCACACTCGCGGAAAGCAGAAACGTCGGCTCCTTTCCATCCCGCCTGGGCGGGTGCGGGCAGGATGCCACAAATCGCTGGGCGACTCTATCCCGCTTTCGAGGTCGAACGGTCCGCTGGCCACCCTTGGCGAGGCCACCGATCTCCCAACTCCAACGGGGTGGATCACTTGCGAACCGCTAGCACGATGCTGGCAGGCCAGCGATTTTTTTCTTTCTCGCCACGGACAGCTATCGATTCTGGCAAAAGCTTGGGAAGGGCGTTTGTGGCACTGGTGGCTTGTCCACCAGTGTTTGATAACGTCAGCCGTTCCGTGCGACTTTGGCGCTGTTCGAGGACTTTCGCGGCAGACAGTTCGGCTGAATCGCCAGCACGTCACGAATCGGCACGCCTGGGGCCGTCCGACGCCGAGGCCGAGCCCGAACCAAACAACACCTGCCACCAGCGGCGCTGTGGGGCCGGCGGCGTATGTGCCGGGTCGACGCGATACTGTGTGAGTGGCCGCCGTGCGGTGGTCGGATCGCTCAGGCGACTGGCCGAAAAACGATCGAAGTACAGCCGTTCGCGTCCCCAGTCCATTCTTCTTGGCACGCGGTTGTGACGCCACTTCCAGCATTGCGCCAGGGCCGCAACAAAGGCGCGAACCCAGCCGAATCGCAGACCTCGAGGCCGCCAGGGAGCCGCCAGGCAATCGGTCAGCAATCGCCATGGCAACCAGGCCCAGGTTTGCATGCGGTGCCACGGGTGCCGCAGGTTTCGCCATTGAAAAATCAACGTGTTCCGCCACGCCAAACGTTGTTCACCGCACAGCCCCAGCCGCGGATTGACCATCGCGCCACCGATGTGATAACCCACGGCCTGCGGCACGTAGCGGGCGTGCCAACCGCACAGGTACGCGCGGAAGGCCAGGTCGACATCTTCCAGGCGTCCGGGCAGATACACCGGATCGAACCCGCCGACTTGCAGAAAGATGGCACGATCCATCGCCACCAGCGAACCGGCGGCCGCAGTGCCATCGGCCAGATGCGCCACGCGCTGCGCACCCGAAAACAAACTGGTAGCCGAAATCAGGCCCTGATGCCAGTCGACGGCAGTCTTTTGCCCCTCGTAGTCGCGGCCATCAATGGTCATGAGCCGCGCGGCGGTCATGAACAAATTCGGATCCACCGGCACGCCCGGCGGAAGGTCCTGGGCCACTGGCCGCGGAGGCTCGTAGTATTGGGCGATGCGATTTTTGGGATGCCAGCGATCAACACCGCTGGGGTCGGTCGGGGCCTCGCTTTCCACAGGCTCTTGGGCCACGGATTCCCCCGGCGGCAACAACGGCGCCAGCAGCCGATCCAGGCAATCGCGGGCGATGATGATGTCGTTGTTCATCAATACCGCGATGCGTCCCGGCAGGCGGGCCAACACATCGTTGAACGAGCACGCCCCGCGATTGGGTCGATGCCACACCCGGACTTCGGGAAATACCTGCCGCAGGAACTCGCGCGAGCCATCGGTTGAGCTGTTGTCCACGACCCACACCGCGATGCGATACCGCGAGTGCTTCACGGCGGCCAGCACACTGGGCAGGCAGCGGGCCAGCAATTCGCGGCCGTTGCGGTTGAGAATCAGCAAGTCAACGGTCATGCCAACCGAGGCTCCTGGGAGGTGCCGTTTGTCGTGGGTGGAACGTTCCGCCGGCGGCGCGCGGTGGCGGAGCAGGCGTGGGGCTCGCAAGGGTGCCGTTCAGGCGTCTTCGGCCAGTTGGTCGAGGGTCAACTTTTCGTCGGCCTCCAGGTCCCGGGGCGCCCCGCGGCCCCCCACCCCCTGGGTATCGTTCCCGGCCCGGCCCACGCCCCGGCACATGAGCGGGAGCATCGACTCGGTCAGCGGCGTGCCCTTGGGAACCGGCACCCGCAGCACCAGCGATCGCCCCAGTTTCCGCCGCAGGACGGAGACTTCGGGCGGGCAAGGTTTGGTCTCGCTGCCCAAGGCCGCTTCGGTGCGGCGGATGTTTTCGACCAGTTCCAGCAACTCGGTCGGCTCCAGGCTGCCGGCGTGATCCGGGCCCTTCATCGTGCGGTCCAGGGTGAGGGGTTTCTCAATCACGCAGGCCCCCAACGCCACGGCCACCGGTGGAAGCAGCCCACCGGGCGTGTTGTCCGAAAAACCCACCGGGCAGTCGTAGCGATTGGCCAGGGTCGGCAGACTCCGTAGATGGTTGTATTCCCAGGGAGTCGGCGTCAGCGAGGTGCCCTGAAACACCACGAACGGCGTTTCGTGCTGACGCAGCACTTCGACCGCCACGTCGATCTCGGGCAGTTCGCTCATGCCGGTCGACAAGAACACCGGCCGCCCGTGCCGCGCCACATAGTTGAGCAGCGGCAGATTGTTGATGTCGCGGCTGGCCAGCTTGATGACCGGCGTCTCCAGGGCCAGCAGCAATCGGGCGCTGGGGATGTCGCAGGCGGTGGCCAGAAAGGCCAATCCGTGCCGCTCGGCCCGATCCTTGAGTCGCATGTAGTCGGTGGGCGACAGCTCCAGGGCCCGGCGGTGCTCGCCGTAGGTCGGGCCAAAGGCATGCGGTGCCGGATAGGGCTCGTGACGGGCCTCGCGGCTGAGATCGCAAGCCAGGTCCCGCTTGGTCAGCTTGACGGCATCGGCCCCGGCCCAAGCCGCCGCATCAAGAAGCGCTTCGGCTAAGTCCAAGCGGCCATTATGGTTCTGGCCGATTTCGGCCACAATCCAGGTCGGTTGGCCCGGCCCCACCCGGCGATCCAGGCCAATGGCAATCTGCGGAGCGTTCATCCGTGGTGTCATCCATGAGCAGCGAAGGGACAGCCTCGTGCGTCCCCAGATCTCGATCAACTCGATCCCGATCGGCCGGAACCCTCCCGGCGAATCGCATGCGGGTTGTAGTCCTCGCCCGCGCTCTCGGTCAAGACAAACTGGGCGAGTCCGCCAAAGGCGGCGTTTCCCAGAGGGCCGTTCCTCCAAATCCCCCTCAAAGGTCGGGTTCAGCGGGTCGCTCGGGTTGCTGGGTGGCGGTGGCTTGGATGTCGGCCTGCCATTGGCTGAAGGCCCGCGACAGCCGGGCAACGATAGGGCGACCCGTGTCGGTGTCGGCCAGGTTGCGGGTCTCGCCCAGGTCGTCGCCCAGGTGGAACAAGCCGGCTTCGGCACCGAGCCCCGGCGCGCCGCGAATCCACTTCCAAGGGCCATGGCGGACGGCCGACTGCTGGCCAAACTGCCAGAACAGGGTTCGCTCGGCCAAGGCGGCATCGTCGTCCAGCACCGCCGTCAGGCTGACGCCGTCGAGCGGCTTCGACTCATCGGCCGCGACGCCCGCCAGCTCCAGAATCGTGGGAGCCAGGTCCAGCGAAATGGTCGTCTGCGTTCGTTCGCCGGGCGTCAATCGACCCGGCCAGTGGGCCAGCAGGGGCACGCGATGCCCGCCCTCCCACAAACTGCCCTTGTTCCCACGCAACGGGGCGTTGCTGCCCGGTGGGGCGGCTCCATTGTCCGACAAGAAGATCACCAGCGTGTTGTCGAGTCCCAACTCGTCGACCAGGTCCAACGTCTGGCCGACGCCGCGGTCCAGCTCTTCGACCATCTCACGATAGGCCCGACGGCGATCCTCGGGCCCGACCCGCTCGGGGACCACGCGGCCTTCGACCCGAAAGGCGGGATCATTGGGGCCTTGAAACGGCGAATGCGGGGCCTCGTGAGCCACGTAACAAAAGAACGGGCGATCCTTGTGGGCACGGATAAATGCCAGCGAGTGCCGCGTGATCAGATGCGTGCTGTAGCCTTCTTCGCGGACACGTTGGCGATTGTGCCACCAATCGAACACACCCATGCGGTCAAAATGGGAATGGTAGTCGATATTGCCACTCACAAACCCCCGAAACACGTCGAAGCCGCGGAGCGTGGGATTGTACTGCGCTTCGTAGCCCAGGTGCCACTTGCCGAAAATCCCCGACACGTAGTCGGCCTGATTCAGCAACTGGGGCAGTGTAACCTCGTGGGCCTGCAAACCGTGATGGCGATTCACCCGGGGATCGGCATTGATCACACCGTCCAAGCCGGCCCGCTGCTGGTAACGCCCCGTGAGCAGCCCCGCACGGGTAGGACTGCACACCGCGCCACTGGTGTGGAAATCGGTGAATCGCAGACCGCCAGCCGCCATGCGGTCGAGCTGCGGCGTCTTGAAGCTCGAATTGCCGTAGCAGCTCAAGTCGCCATAGCCCAGGTCATCGGCCATGATGAGAATCACATTGGGCGGCCGGCGGGGTTGGTCGGCCCCTGCCGATTCCAGCACGAAGCCGCATACCAACCCCAGGACAAGCCACCAGGCCCAGACCCGGCGGGGTGACAATCCAGCACACATCGGAAGGCTCCTACGGGGCGAAATCGGCGTTCAGCCTACTGATTCCTGCGAAAGTCTAGGAACGGCACTTGTGGCACTGGTGGCTTGTCCACCAGTGTCTGATAACGCCTGCTATTGTTCAACCGAAGTCCTCGTAACCCAGCGAACAGCAACAACTTAGACGGGGCTTTCCGAGTGAGCCACACACTGGTGGACAAGCCACCAGTGCCACGAATTTGGTTTGCGGTCTTACGCAGGGATCAGTAGGTCACGGTGAGCTCGGCCAACAGTTAAGGGCTGGCCCAAGTCGTGATGGCCCATGTCAGGGCGATTCGGGCGGGTACCAGGCCAGCGACCGCTGCACGGCTTTGTGCCACAGGCGGGCCCGATCGCGACGCTGGTTGTCGGTCAGAGTGGGCTCGAAGGCCCGATCCAGCTTCCAGTGACTGGCCAGCTCGTGCTCGTCCCGCCAAAAACCCACGGCCAGGCCGGCCAGGTAAGCGGCGCCCAGGGCGGTGGTCTCGCGGATTTGGGGTCGCCGCACCGGCACGCCCAGCAAGTCGGCCTGGAACTGCATGAGCGTGTCGTTGACACTCGCCCCACCATCGACCTTGAGTTCGCTCAACGGATGGCCACTGTCTTGCTGCATGGCCTGAATCAGGTCGCCGGTCTGAAAGGCCATACTCTCCAGCGCCGCCCGGGCGACGTGAGCCGCCGTGCTGCCCCGCGACAGACCGATTAGGGTTCCGGTGGCGTAGGCGTCCCAGTGGGGAGCCCCCAGGCCGACAAACGCGGGAACCAGGTAGACCCCGCCCGAATCCTCGACCTGGGTGGCCAGGGCCTCGACTTCGTGGCTTGCTTGAATGAGTCCCAGACCATCGCGAAGCCATTGCACGACGGCACCGGCCACGAAGACCGCCCCTTCCAGGCAGTAGGTGGTCGCCCCCTGCCGTTGCCAGCCAACGGTGGTCAGCAGGCGATGGTTGCTGGTCACCGGTTGCGTGCCGGTGTTCATCAGCAAGAAACACCCGGTGCCGTAGGTGTTTTTGGCCTGCCCGGGCTCGAAACAGCACTGGCCAAAGGTGGCCGCTTGCTGATCCCCAGCCGCCGCGGTCATGGCGATGGAGCCGCCAAAGACTTCGGCATCGGTCTGGGCCAACTCGCCGCTGGTGGGCACCACCTCGGGCAACATCGCTCGGGGAACGCCCAGGACGTGCAATAGCTCGTCGTCCCAGTCGAGAGAATGGATGTTGAACATCATCGTGCGGCTGGCGTTGCTGACATCGGTGATGTGGCGACGCCCGCCGGTGAGATTCCAGATGAGCCAGGTCTCGACGGTGCCGAAGGCGATCTCGCCGCGTTGGGCCCGCTGGCGGAGCCCGGGAACGGTTTGCAGCAAATACTGGAGCTTGGTGCCCGAGAAGTAGGGATCGATCACCAGTCCGGTTTTCCGACGCACATCGGAGCCCAGACCGTCGGCCACCAGCCGATCGCACTGGGGGGCGCTGATCCGACTCTGCCAGACAATCGCGTTGCCAATCGGCTGGCCCGTGGCCCGCTCCCACACCAGTGTGGTTTCCCGCTGATTCGTGATCCCCAACGCCGCCACGTCGGCCGGTTGAGCCCCCACGGCCGCCAAGGCCTCGCGGGCGGTGTCGAGCTGGGCGGTCCAAAGCTCGGCCGGATCGTGTTCCACGTGTCCGGGGCTCGGCAGAATCTGCCGAATTTCCCGCTGCGCCAGGCTGACCGGTTGCCCGGCCTGATCAAACAGGATCGCCCGAGCGCTGGTCGTGCCCGAGTCGAGGGCCAGGATGTATTGCTGGGTCATCGGTTTGCCAGGGGGTGGGGGGCGCGATGCTTCACCGTGCTAGCTCAACGCCCGCTGCCCAACAAGGTGGGAGGCCGCCGCGGTCTGGTCATTTCCGCCAAACCGTCGGTCCCGGCCCTTGGATGTGGCGGGTGGATGAAGCTCGGCTTGGCCAATTTGGGCGTCAGTGGTACAGTTCTCGCCCCACCGTCATCGGGGCGGCAGGCACTTCGCAGTCGCCGGGGGACTTGCATGCCCTGCCACCGGGCGTGGGCGACCGTATCGCCATCCACCAACGGCTTTCCAGCGGGAGCTCGGCAACGTGGAGATCCGCGGATCGATCCAGAACAAGCTGCTCGTGGGCTTGGTGAGCCTGCTGGTGATTGTCGTGCTGCTGACCGCCAGCGGTCTGTACGCCGTGTGGAGCTATCGCGCGATGCTGTCGGCCCTGAGCGACCGGGTGGCCGAGCTTCCGCTGGCCGCCGAGCTGGCCAATCGCGTCAGCGATCTGCGGGTCGAGATGCGCGACTACTCGCTGGCCAGTCGCGACGACGTGGGGCAGATGCTGGTCCGGGCCCGGTTTGCGGCCAACGAGTTGGACTTCGCCCTGGAAGAGATTGACCGGACCCTGGCGGCCTACCGCGAGGAACTGGACACCACGCCCGAGGGCAGCGAGCTGATCAACGACCGCACCCGCGAATGGCGGACGGTGCGCCGGATTGAAGAGACGATTCATGCCGTCCGCGCGGCGAATCAGTGGACCAGTCCCGAAGAGACGTTTTGGGCCTCGGACCAGTCGGCCTTTGACGAGCTGACGCTCAAGCTCGACAGCTTGCAGCACTTGACCAACGATCTGCCGAGTTACTTGCAGAATCGGATTCGCAATCTGCGGACCGAGTGCCGGGCCGAGTATCACACGCTGCTGATCTCGTCGCTCACGTTGTTTGGGGTGGCCGTGCTGGCGCTGGTGATTCTGGGGACCATCGGTTACACGAGCATCTTTCGGCCATTCAAGAAGCTGGTCAGTGGCTGCCGGATGATCGCCCAGCAGAACTTCAATCACCGCATCACCGTGGCCAATCAGGACGAGATTGGCGAACTGGCCGAGGCCATGAATGACCTGGCCAACAAGTTTTGCTCGGTCCGTGACCAACTGGAATATGAAGTCGAGGCCCAGGCCAAGCAGTTGCTGCACAGTGAAAAGCTGGCCAGCGTGGGTTTTCTGGCCGCGGGCGTGGCCCACGAAATTAACAATCCGTTGACCAGCATGTCGCTGTGTGCGCATGATCTGCGCGATCAGTTGGAACCGCATGTGGCCAACCTGCCAGAAAGCCACGTCATCGCCCGGCGGCTGGAGATTCTCATTACCGAACTGGACCGTTGTGCGGGCATCACCGAGCGACTGCTGGACTTTGCCCGAGTGAGCGATCGTCCCAAAGAGGAGTGCGATCTAAGGGAAGTTGTTGAACAGACGCTGGACCTGTTGTCGCAACATCGGGAATACAAAGACAAGCAGGTCGTGCTGTTGACGGGGCCACGACCGTGGATCTGGGGGCATTCCCAAGAGATCAAACAGGTGGTCCTCAACCTGGTGACCAATGCCCTGGAAAGCATGGACGACTCGGGCACGGTGCGGGTGAGCATTGGCTACACGGGGGCTGGTGCCCGTTTGGAGGTCGAAGACGACGGCTGCGGGATGAGCGAAGAGGTACGAGCCAACCTGTTTGAACCGTTCTTCACTCGCCGCCGCAACGGCGGAGGCACGGGCCTGGGACTGTCGATCACCCACCGGATCATTACCGATCACGGTGGAAAAATTCATGCCGAGAGCCGCGGCGAAGGCCAAGGCAGCCGCTTCGTAGTGATACTGCCGCTGGCCCAATCGTTGGAACGGGCCCGCGCCGCGTGAACATCGCAACTTCGAGTGAACGGATTTCACTCGTTGCCATTTTTTCTTTCGAGACGGACTGGAATATGAAACTCCTGCTGGCCGACGACGAAGTGAACATCCAGGAGTTGCTGGGAAGCCGTCTTCGCCGGATGGGGCACGAAGTGACGGTGTGCCCCGATGGCCGCACGGCCCTGGCGGCGATGGAGAAGAACAGCTTCGATGGGGCGCTGTTGGACCTGACCATGCCTGGGCTGACGGGCATTCAAGTGCTCGAGCGGCTCAAGGCCGAAAGCCCCGACACCGAGGCCGTGATCCTCACCGGCAACGGCACCATGGATGCCGCCGTGGCCGCCGTCCGGCTGGGAGCCTTTGACTTTTTGAAGAAGCCCGTCAAGCCCGAGCAGATTGAAGAGCTGTTGCAGCGGATGGAGCAGAAGCGGGAACTCACCCGCCAGTTTCGCGCGCTACGGCACCGGCTCGATCAATACGAAGGCTCGCCCAAATTGATTGGCGATTCAGCCGGCATGCAGCAAGTCAACAAGCTCATCGCGCGGGTCGCCCCGACCGAATCCACCGTGCTCATCCGTGGCGAAACCGGCACCGGTAAGGAACTCGTGGCTCGCGCGATTCACGACGCCAGCCTGCGGGCCGACAAGCCCTACGTGGCTATCAACTGCGGGGCCCTGCCC
>JBJHDE010000058.1:0-15089 GCA_050486385.1 Planctomycetales bacterium
GATCAATGAAGTCCCACAGGCACACATTGCGATCTCCACGAAGGGTGGTCGTGCCCACGATATCCAGCGTCTTGCCGACGCCGCCGCCATAGAAGCCGGCGTTGCCCGCGATGGTGATACTGGCCTCGGGGGCATACAGGTAGCCGTAGAAATCGCTGCCGCCGCCCCAGTGGGCGTCGCTGCCGGTGCTGAAGATCCGCAGGTTCTGCGGATTCTGCGAGGTGTTCAGAATGCCCTGGCCGACCAGGCGGATGTCGCCGTTCACATAGAACACGACGGGCCCCTCGGTGGTGATTCCCGCCTGGGCCGTGACCCGGAAGTCGCCGTTGATCCGCACAATCGTGGGCTCGCCCGACGGCTGTGGTCCTTGAATGGTGAGGTGGGTGTGCGATCGCAATCTGACTTCGTTGAAGTAGTATTGTCCCGGCGGCAGGGTCGCGGTGTTCTGTCCCGATGCGGTGAGGTTGAAGTTATTGATATTAAAGCTGGCGTCGATCTGCCCGTTGGTGTGCATGCCCGAGTTGGGCACATGGGGGATGGTCACCGGTTCCAACACGATGGGGCTCTTGCGTTCGGTGGTGTCGCCTGTCACGGTGGCGTTGCCATTGACATCGGCATCGCCGAGCCCCATGCCGGGCTTGGCACTGCCGTGCAAGTAGGGATTGCCGCCGACGGTGACCATGCCATTGCTGGTGATGCCCGATTCCATCAGCTCGCCGCCGGCGTGAGGGCCTTCTTCCGGGTCGAAGCCGGCGATATGAGGCGTGCCCTGGGTCCGCACGTAGTCCAGGCCAATGAAACCGCCATCGCCAGAGCCGCCGACCCGTGCGGCGGCCATGGCCACGGCTTCGACTTCCAGGTCCATGGTGGAACGACTGATAATCGGCAGGAAGAACAACTGCATGGGGTTGCCGCCTTCCTGGGTGCGGGTCAAGCGAACCCGCACGGCGGTGTAAGGCCACTCGCCCTGTTGAAATTCTTTCGTGGTGGCATCCCATTGGCCGAACTCGACGTTCTGGTCAAGCAGAACCGATCCGTGTCGGCCGGGGGCCAGGTTCCGCTCGGCATAGGTGCGAGCCATGGCCGTTGCACCGGACTGGGAAAAGTCCAGTTGCCGCTCGGGGCTGAAACCCGGCAACTCCTGGGCAGCCGCCAGGGCGGCGGAGTCGGCGGCCGCCTGCATCTCGCTCTTGGTCACGTAGACCAGCCCCAGATCGACGGCAAAGCCCACAAACACCAGTAGCGCCGGCAGCATAACGCCAAACCAGACCAGCACGGCTCCCCGACGCGAGTCGTCGGTACGACCCGGGGCACGGCCCGCGGCACACGGCATTTTCAGTGGAGTGGCCATCATGAACCTCTCGAGGTTTGTTAGGGCCCGATCGGTAATCAGGCGACGCGATGAATTTTGAAAACTCGTTAAACACTCTCTGGGAGCCGCATTCCCATTCGGCCAACCACTCAAAGACACGTTTCTGGCGCGTGCCTGAAAACTCTTGGTGCTGCCAAGCCGACTTGGCTTGCGTGTCGCGTCGCGTCGTCAGTACGACGTCTCGCGGACCATCTCGCTGGTGGCGTTCAAGTCACCCAGCGAAAACATTTTCAATCCCGCCAGCGAAACCTGATTGGCTGGCAGACGGATCGCCATGCCCACCGTGTCCGAATTGCCCACGTTGGTGACCGTGAACTCAAAATCGTACCGGGGCAAACTGTTCAAATAGTTGCGGGCATAAGCCTCGGCGTCTTCATTGGACAAGTCGCGGACGGCCATCGCCCGCACACCTTCGCGGGTGGCCAAGTTCATCGCCTGCCGGACATAGGCCATCCAGCCGATCTCAATCACGGCCAGCGTCAGCAGCAGAAACACCGGCAGCACCAGGGCCATTTCCACCATGGTGGCGCCTTCTCGGCGGCGACCGCGACCACTTGTGCGTCGTCGAAGTGACATCGGAACCTATTCCTTTCGCATGACCAAACGGGTCACCATGTCGGAGCCTTGAGGCATGACTAAACCGCCCAAAATCGCGGCCTCGCGATACGAAATCCGCACCTCGACCCATACCTCTTGCGAGGCGTCGGCATCGCTGGTCGCAATGCGAAAGACCTCGCCCTCCACCATCCCCGGGTAGTGCTCTTCCAAGTAGGCCGTCGTCCGCTGAATCGCCTGCTCCTGCGTCGTGCCGGCCAAGGCCAGCACGCGGGCGCCCTCACGGGTGGCCTGAATCATGTGGTGCCGCATCCAGAAGGCCGACCCCCATTCCAGCACGCCGAACAGCAAAATCGCGATCACCGGGGCCAACACGGCCATCTCGGTGGCGACGGCACCTTCTCGTGAAGCAACGCGTAAGCGATTGCGGGTGAGAACGGCCATGACTTGGACTCCGAGAAGATGAACCGAACCACTGCTCTGAGGGGAGCGGCGTTGTGATTTGCTTGGTGACGAGACAGACTGAGGAACTTGACTCAACGTGTGAGGTGATTTGTCTGGGGCCCTTGCCCTGTTGCCAGGGGATAATGCCCCGTTGCCAGTTAAGGGTGGCCTCACCCCCCTGGGTCAATTCACGCTAGAGGAGAAATCCTATCTATCCCATAGGGTTTATTGCCCAACTTCCATGGTGCCGATTGCGACAGCCAAGGGATGGGGATCGTAAACCCTGGGTATTTCTACGCTTGGGGCGCGTACCCTAGTCGCAATCCGCACCCGTGAACTGGCCGAATCTCAGGTCGCAATCGACGCGTTGAAGGCAAAAGCTTGCGGTCGGCCCAAGACTCCGGGTCAGGTGATGCCCGTCGGATCGAGTGCCAGACTCCAGGCGTCGTGGATCAGCTTGAGCTTCCACTGAACCTGGCGGATGGGCACCGCAAGGCGTTCGGCAATCTCGGCGGGCCGCAGACCATCCAGTCGGTACTGCGCGACTCGACGCAGCCGGCCGTCTGGCAGCCGCTCCAGCAGCGATTCGTACTCGGCCTGCAGACATCGCAAAAACAATGCCGAAGGCTCGGTTTCCAGAAAGCGTGCGACCAAAGTCGCAGGCTCGGCCGTGGGCTCCGCGGGTCCGATGTCCCGCGCGGACTCTCCGGTGTTGGCCTTCCGTGCCGCGGTGGCCACGATCAGCCGCCACAGATCGTCAGCATCGTCGCTCGTATCCAACCGGCCGGCGCGGGCGCCGCGACACAGGGCGTGCAGCACATCGACGGCCGCCTCGCCGTCGTCTCCCTGAATGTGGTGGTTTGGCCCAATCTGACGAGCGGCCAAACAGACCAGCCGTTGGAAGTAGCGGTTCCACAGCCGTTGCACGACTGGATCGCGGCCCGCCCGGACCACATCGATCCACCTGCCGCTCGTGGCGGTGGCTTGAGAATCCATCATGATTGGGGGATCTCCCATCCTTGGGGGCCGACAAACCCGGGCGTGCCGAGGCGGTTGGTTGAACGCCATGGTACGGTGGAACTGGGTGCTTGGCCCAGGCCGATTTTCTAGCATTTCCAGGGGGGCGCGACTTTCCCAGAAGTGTGTGGGTTTGGGGCCGTTTTGCGCCGGTGAGAAGTTTCTGTGGAGATCACCCGAGGATTGCTCGCAATCTCGCGCTGGGAGTGTTAAGGTCACAGGGACGAACCCATCACCGTTGACTGATGCGTTGACGCCGCAAGGCATGCGGTCCATCATGGTGGTGCCCTCCGCGTTTCAGCGATCGCCATGGGCGGATCGGTCGTGAGTCTGCCGTTTGCATGATCGGTATGGGTGGCTTGGTCTCTGGCGAACATGTTCCCTTACATGGGTGGTAGAGTCAGTCGATGAGTTGCACATCCGCGTGTGGCCAGTTGCTGAGAAATGTTGCCGTCGTGTGGATTGCGTGGGGCGGCTGGATGGGATTGGCGGCCGAAGAACCAGCGGTCGACTTCAACCGCGACGTGCGGCCGATTCTTTCGAACAAGTGCTTTCACTGTCATGGGCCTGACGACGCCGAACGGCACGGCGGGGTGAACGGCCTGCGGCTGGACAACCTGGAAGGGGCCGTTGAAGACTTGGGCAACGGCACCCAGGCGATTGTGCCTGGCAAATCTGCCCAAAGTGTCATGCTGGAGCGGGTGCGTAGCGACGACGAGTTCGAACGCATGCCGCCGGTCGACACGGGGCCGGGCCTCTCGCCCGACGAGATCGCCACGCTGACCCGCTGGATCGACCAAGGCGCCGAGTACGCCGAGCACTGGTCTTACGTCCCACCGGTGCGGCCCGAGGTTCCCGAGGTCCGGCAAAGTGAGTGGCCCGCCAACGCGGTCGACCACTTCATTCTGGCCCGACTCGAGGCCGAAGGGCGGGCCCCCGCCGAACAGGCCGATCGCTGGACGCTGGCCCGGCGGGTGGCACTGGACCTGACCGGTTTGCCGCCCACCTGGGAAGAAGCCTCCAGCTTTGTGAATGACCAAGCCCCCGACGCCTACGAGCGGTTTGTCGATCGGATGCTGGCCAAGCCGGCCTTTGGCGAACACTGGGCCCGGATGTGGCTGGACCTGGCCCGCTATGCCGACAGCGCCGGCTACGCCGACGACCCGCCCCGGGTGATCTGGGCGTATCGCGATTGGGTGATTCAGGCGTACAACCGCAACCAGCCATTTGACGAGTTCACCATCGATCAAATTGCCGGCGACCTGCTGCCCGAGCCCACCGAAGACCAGCGGATTGCCACGGCCTTTCATCGCAATACCCAGACCAACAACGAGGGCGGCACCAACGACGAAGAGTTCCGCACCGTGGCGGTGGTCGATCGGGTCAACACGACCTATGCCACCTGGATGGGCACGACCATGGCGTGTGCCCAGTGCCACACGCACAAGTACGACCCGCTCACGCAGGACGAGTACTTTGCCTCGTATGCGATTTTCAACAACACCGCCGACGCCGACCGTCGCAACGAGGCCCCGGTGTTGAGCTTTTTCACCGATGAGCAATCGCGGCAGCGGGCCAGTTGGGAGGCCGAGGCCGCCGATCTCAAGGAACAACTCGAGACCCTGACGCCGGAACTTGCCCGCGGCCTGGAGGCCTGGGATGCGGCCTTCCCGCGGGATGTCGCCTGGCGGACCCCGCGGCCGACCCGCGTCAAGGCGACCAGTGGCCGTCAGGGCGAAGTTGATGAGTCGGGCGTGGTACGGTTTGCCGTCGACGGCGACGATCAGGACACCTACACCGTGGCGCTTGCGCCGGGGGCCGGTCCCGTGGCGGCGTTGCGGATTTCGGCCCTGACCGACCAGGGCCTGCCCAACCAGGGACCGGGGCTGGCCGGCAACGGCAACTTCGTGCTCTCGCGGGTCGAGGCGCGACTCACGCCTCAACAGCGCGCGGCCCTGGTTGGCCGTTACGTGCGCGTCGACCTGCCCGGCGAGCGGCGGATCCTGGCCCTGGCCGAGGTCGAGGTGTTCCGCGATGGCGAGAACATCGCCACCACGGGCACCGCCCAGCAAAGCAGCACCGACTACGATGGCCACGCCCGGTTGGCCATCGACGGCAACACCGATGGCCACTACTTCAACGGCCAGAGCGTGACCCACACCGCCACCGAGGCCGATCCCTGGTGGCAACTCGATCTGGGGCAGATGACGCCCATTGAGCGGATCGTGCTGTGGAATCGGACCGATGGCAGCGTGGGCAAGCGGATGGCCGGCTATCGGGTGCGGGTGCTGGATGACGAAGGCCGGATCGTCTGGGAGACGACCCAGGCTGATGCCCCGGACCCTTCGGCCGAGTTCACACCCGACGGCGTCCGCCCGCTGACGTTTTCCCGGGCGGTGGCCGATCACAATCAATCGGGCTTCGAGGCTGGCGGCCTGGCGACGCCCGGCAATCCAAAGTACCAGGGTTGGGCGATCGGTGGCGGGGGCAAAGACGCGGCGGTCGTGCTGGTGCTGCCCGAGCCGGTGGTCGTGCCCGAGGGCATGGATCTGGAAGTCGTGCTGGTCCACGAATCGTCCCACGAACGGCATGTGCTGGGCAAATTCCAGATTGAAACCACGGCCTCGGCGGCGGTGACCCAATGGCTGGAGACCCCGTCGCAAGTGGTCGAGGCCCTGCGGGTCCCAGCCGACGAGCGGACCCAGCCCGAGCAAAATCGCATCCAGCGGTATTATCTGCGGCAGGTGGCGGCCGAATTGGCGCCCGTTCGCAAGCGGCTGGAAGGGCTCGAAAAGCAACTGGCCGACATGAAGCCGGTCACCGTGCCGGTGATGGTCGAGTTGGAGGCCGACAAACGGCGGACCACGCGGTTGCAGTATCGCGGCAACTACCTGGATACCGGCCACGTGGTTGAGCCGGGGTTGCCGGCGGTGTTTCCGCCTTTGCCCGAAGGGACCGAGCCCAATCGGCTGGCCCTGGCCCGTTGGCTGGTGAGTCCCGAGAACCCGTTGACCGCCCGGGTCACGGTGAATCGTTTTTGGGAGAAGCTGTTTGGGATTGGGTTGGTGGCCACGAGCGAGGAGTTTGGCAATCAGGGCGAGTTGCCCAGCCATCCCGAGTTGCTGGACTGGCTGGCCGTGGAGTTTGTGGAAAGCGGCTGGGATCAGAAGGGCCTGCTCAAGCTGTTGGTGATGACGTCGGCCTACCGGCAGTCGGCGGCGGTCAGCCGCGAGGACTTCGAGGACGATCCGCAGAATCGCCTTGTGGGTCGGGGGCCGCGATTCCGCATGACGGCCGAGGCGATTCGCGATCAGGCGTTGCAGGTCGGTGGGCTATTGAGCAGCAAGATGTATGGGCCGCCGGTGCGGCCCCCGCAGCCGTCGTTTGGTTTGTCGGCGGCGTTTGGTGGCGGCATCGACTGGACAACCAGCGAGGGCGAGGATCGCTATCGCCGCGGCATCTACACCACCTGGCGACGCAGCAACCCGTATCCCTCGATGGCCACGTTCGATGCCCCGAATCGCGAGGTCTGCATCGTTCGCCGCGATCGCACGAACACACCGCTTCAAGCCTTGGTGACGCTGAACGATCCGGTGTTCTTCGAGGCGGCCCAGGCCCTGGGCCGACGGATATGGGCCGAGGGCGGCGGCACGACCGAAGATCGTGTCCGCTATGGATTGCAAATCTGCCTGGTTCGACCGGCAAGCGATGGCGAAGTCGCGCGGCTCAGCACGCTGCACGCCGACCTGATCGAGCGGTTGCGGGGCGAACCCGACAAGGCCCGACACCTGGCGACCGATCCCGTGGGGCCCTTGCCCGAGGGAGCCGATGCCGTGGAGTTGGCCGCGTGGGCCGTGGTGGGCAACGTGTTGTTGAATCTTGACGAGATGTTCATGAGTCGCTGAGTCTCTTGAATCGCTGAGTCTCTTGAATTGCAGAGTCAGGGCCTGAACCTGGAATCAGCCGCCGCGGCGAGTCGCCCGGCGGTTGCCGATGACCAAACGGGAGTGAGTGATGTTCCGCAATTTGCCCCACCTCCAGCAGCAGACCCGCCGGCATTTCTTGGGCAATGCCTCGTTGGGGCTGGGCGCTATGGCTTTGGCTCAACTCACCGGCAGTGCGGCTTCGGCCTCGACGCGGACGCGCGACAACGATCCGCTTGCCGTGCAGCCGCCCCACTTTACGCCCAAGGCCTCGCGGGTCATCTACATCCATCTCACCGGGTCGCCGCCGCACCTGGATCTGTGGGATTACAAGCCCGAGCTGCTTAAACACGATGGCCAGGACTGCCCCGACGAGTTTCTAGCCGGCAAGACCTTCGCCTTCACCTCGGGCGTGCCTAAGCTGATGGGCACGCCGCGGAAGTTTGCCCAGCACGGCGACAGCGGCCTGTGGATGAGCGACGCCATTCCGGCCCTGCACGACCTGGCCGACGAGTTGTGCGTCATCAAGAGCGTCCACACCGACCAGTTCAATCATGCTCCGGCCGAGTTGTTCGTGCTCACCGGGAGCCCGCGACCCGGGCGTCCGAGTCTGGGCAGTTGGGTGACTTATGGCCTGGGCACCGAGAACGACAACCTGCCGGGTTTCGTGGTGCTGATCTCCAGCGGCGTGCAGCCCAATGGCGGCAAGAACAGTTTTGCCAGCGGTTTTCTGCCCAGCGTCTATCAGGGGGTGCAGTGCCGCAGCAAGGGCGATCCGGTGCTGTTCTTGTCGGATCCCAAGGGGATGGACCGCGATGTTCGCCGCATGAGCCTGGACGCCTTGGGCGAGTTGAACGCCTTGCAGGGCGACGAGCTGGGCCATCCCGAGACGGCCACCCGCATCGCGCAGTACGAGCTGGCCTACCGCATGCAGGCCAGCGTGCCCGAGGTGATGGACATCTCACGCGAGCCGCCCGAGGTGCTGGAGGCCTACGGCGCCCAACCCGGCGGAGCCAGCCTGGCCAACAATTGCCTGCTGGCGCGGCGCTTGGTCGAGGACGGCGTGCGCTTTGTGCAGTTGTTTGACTGGGGCTGGGACTTCCACGGAACCGGCGCCGATACTGGCATCACTGATGGTCTGACCAAGAAGTGCGCCACGATGGACCGCCCCGTGGGGGCGCTTTTGCGCGATCTGCGACAGCGGGGCCTGTTGGACGAGACCCTGGTGGTGATTGGCGGCGAGTTCGGCCGGACACCGTTTCGCGAGGGGCGCACCGCCAAGAGCCAGGTGCTGGGACGCGATCACTACCCCGACTGCTTCACCATGGTGCTGGCTGGTGGCGGCGTGAAGGGCGGCTTCAGCCACGGAGCCTCCGACGACCTGGGGTTCCGCGTGGGCGAGAAGCCGGTTCACATCCACGACTTGCAGGCCACGCTGTTGCACCTGATGGGCTTCGATCACACCCGACTGACCTTCCGCTTTCAGGGCCGCGACTACCGCCTGACCGATGTCCACGGCCACGTCGTTCGCGATGTGCTGGCCTGAGGCCGACTGATTCCTGCATAACACCGCGAACGATGCTGGTGCCGGCAGTGCCTTTCGAAGACTTGTGCGCGGAGCGGCCGATGGCAACGCGCTCTACATGCTTGGGTTTTTGAGTTCACGCGGAGGCGCGGAGACGCGGAGGAGGAGGGCGCGGAACTGTGGACGATTGCGTCCAGGCTCGTTTCGATCGTTGCAGAATGTGTTGATTCCCGTGCAACACTTCGACGTTTTGTTGTTCCGGCAGTGCCGTGCCCGAACCTTTGACGGAAGCAGGCAAGGGATCAGAAGCTCGGGCTCTGACTGACAATTCCGCGGGAATTGGGCCACTCGCCGTTTCCGGCTCTATTCCTTCGGCTCTGTTCCTCCGGCTCTCCGCGCCTCCGTGAGAGCTGGCGCGTTCCGGAATGCCTACTGATTCCTGCGTGGCACTTCGATGAGTCTCGCTGCCAGCGGTGCCGTTCCCAGCCTCGCCGAGGTCCAGACCCGAGTACGGTTCAGCCGACGACGCGGTGGCCGCCTTCAAATTGTTCTTCGTCGATCTGGGTGCCGGCTTCGTCGAAGCGTCGCCAGAGGCCCTCTTTCTTGCCTTGGCGGTATTCGCCCTGTTGAGCGATCTGGCCGTTGTCGTGGTAGTAGGTCCAGGGGCCGTGGTGGCGGTGCTCGACGTAGGAGCCCTCGGCCATCCGTTGGCCATCGGCCCCGTAGCGAACCCACTGGCCGTGCTTCTTGCCGTCCTCGTAGCGGCCTTCGACGTCGCGCGCGCCATTGGCATGAAAGCTGACCCACATGCCGTGTTTCTGCCCGTTTTGGTACGAGCCCTCGGCGGCCTTTTCACCGTTGGGATGAAACAGCACCCAGTGGCCGTGCATCCGATCGTCCTGGTACTCGCCTTGCCGTTCGAGCTGGCCATTGGCAAACCAACTGCACCAGGACCCCACCCGCAGACCATCGCGGAACTCGCCGGACCCGCTGGGCCGTTCAACATTGAACCAGCTTGTCCACCGCCCATCAGGCAAGCGGGCGGGCAACTTGGCGGGCCAGCGGGTGTGCTCGTCGTAGGTCACCCCGGTCAGGTCGGCCGTGACGATCATGGCACCAATCAGGTTGGCGCCCGACAGGTCCGAGCTGGAGAGATCGGCCCCCTCGAGGTTGGCCCCCCGCAGGTCGGCTCGGGCGAAGTCGACGGCTTGCAGTTGGGCGTAGGACAAATCGGCCTCGGCCAGAATCGCACCGCGGAAGTCGCAGCCGTTGGCCTGGGCTTCGGACAGCGAGGCCCCCGCGAGTTGGGCCTCGTGGAAGCTGGCTTCCTCCAACCAGGCGCGAATCAACTGGCCGCCCGTCAGCCGCGCGCGGTCGAGCAGGGCTCCGCGGAGGTTGGCGCCAATCAGATTGGTCTGCTCCAGGCTCTCGACCTCAAGTTCCAGCAGCGTCAGGCCGCTGGTTCGATGCTTGATCTCCAATTGATACATCGCACCTGCTCAAGTGAACGGACCGTTGTCAAAGCAGCTTGGCCTGGCAAGCCGCTGACAACTCCAAACACAAACCTCGGGGTCGATCCCCGCGCCGCGAGGCCCATGCCGTCGAATCGGGGAGAGAACGCGGGACCCGAGTGGGGGCTGAACGCCCCAGGGGTCAAGCTCTCCTATGCTAGCCCAAAAGGGCCTCGGCAAACAACGTCCCCCAGGCCCGGGAATCGCAACTCCTGATGGCTGCGGCGGTTTTTTCCGAAAAGACGGACTCCGACGCCCGATTTTCGCCTGCGGCCATTCCCCACCGGTCGGCCCCGGGTAGGCTGGATCAAGTCGGGACGTTGCCGATTCCCAGATTTGGAGGATTCCCCCATGGCTCGGATCACCCCCTGGGTTGTGCTTGTCGGCCTGGGACTGACGCTCGCCGCGGGCTGTTCGGCCCGGGTCGACGAGATCGCCCCGCAGGCCCGCACCGTCGAGGCCGAGCCCATCGCCATCGACCCCGAACACGATTGGCCGTGGTGGCGGGGACCCCATCGCGATGGCCACGCGGTCGCCGGAGGGATCCCGCGCCAGTGGTCGGCCACCCGCAACGTTCGCTGGCGAACCGAGATCCCCGGCGTCGGCCATGGCAGCCCGGCAATCGTTGGCCAGCGGGTGTTTCTCGCCACGGCCGAAGGGCCCGACGGCGGCAAGGGCCAACAGATGCTGGTGTGTCTGGACCGCACTACCGGCCAAGAGTTGTGGACTCAGCAAGTCCACGCCGGGCGACTGCCCAGCAAGCACTTCAAGAACTCGCACGCCTCGATGACGCCCGCCTGCGATGGGCGGGCGGTGTACACGACCTTTGCGATCGACGGCGAGGTGCGGGTGACGGCCTTCGACCTGGAGGGCCAGCGGCTGTGGAACACGGTGGCTGGGCCGTTCAGTGCCGACCACGGCTACGGGGCCTCGCCGGCGTTGTGGGACGATCTGGTAATCGTGCTGGGCGATAACGACAGCCAGGGCTTTTTGGCGGGCTTGCACCGTGCGACCGGCGAGATTGTGTGGCGGGTGGCCCGCGACAACCAGGCCAGCTACTCGACGCCGATTGTCGTCCCGGTGGGCGGCAGCCCGCAAATCTTGATCAGCGGCACCGGCGTGACCCGCGGCTACGACCCCGCCACGGGCCAACAGCTTTGGCAGGTGCAAGGCCCCGCCCGAACCACGGCCGCCACGATGACCGTTCGCGACGGGTGGGTCTACAGCTATGGGGGCTATCCGTCGAAGTACGTGCTGGGCATTCGCGTCGCGCCCGAAGGGCAGGGCTGGCGGGCCGAGATCGACTGGCGATTCCGCCAGAACGTGCCGTATGTCTCGTCGCCGCTGGTCGTAGACGACTGGCTGGTGACCTTGGCCGATGATGGCCGCTTGCGGGTGTTGGATGCCGACACCGGTGAGTCGCTGGCCCAGGCCCGCGTGGGCGGTGGCGGTTTCAGTGCCAGCCTGGTGCGGGCCGGCGACGACTTTTTAGCCAGCGACGAGTCGGGGACCACCTACGTGTTTTCGCTCGATCCCGAGTATCATGAACTGGCCGTCAATCGGTTGGGCGAACCCATCTTCGCCACACCGGTGGTCTTGGATGGTCAGATCTTTCTGCGAACCCGCGACGCCGTCTACTGCATTGCCGAGCCCGAGGAGTAAGCGATTGCGATGCAGCTTCGTTGTTCCCCATCCCGTGAGATCGCCGCGCGCGATCGTACCAAATGGGCCGCGCGCCGATGAATGCCCCACTGCGTCACACGTTGGTCGCCGTCCTGCTGTTGGTCGTCGGTTACGGCAGTTGGCTGGCCACCACCGAGGCCAGCAGTTTACTGCTGTGCTTTGACGATTCGTTCTACTACTTCGAGATCGCCCGCAACCTGGCCGCGGGGGCCGGGCCAACATTCGATCGGATCCATCCGACCAACGGATTCCATTTCTTGTGGATGGCCCTGTGCGTGCCGGTGTACGCTTGGGGATTCGAGGGGCTCGCGGCGGTGCGGGTGCTGTTGGCCATTCAGCTCGGGCTGTTTGCCGTGGCCTTGGTAACAATCTCTCTGGCGGTGCAAAAGGCCGTGGGGCCCTGGCCCGAGACCCTGCCCGACGAGCCGAACTATCGCGCTTGGGGCCAACGAGTGCTGTGCCTGTTGCCGTGGTTTTTGGCCTTGGTGGCGGCGGGGCCCTTGGTGGTCAAGACGTTTGTCAACGGCATGGAATCGGCCGTGTATGCCGTGTGCTACGCGGTGCTACTGTGGCGGGCGGTCGTGCATCGCGGGGACCTGCTGACAAGCACTTCGTCGAGCGAACGCTGGCTGTTGGCGGTGGTCGCCTCGTTGACGTTTCTCAGTCGCACCGACGCCGGCTTGATGCTGCTGTGCCTGGGGTTGTGGACCCTGCCGGCGGCCTGGCGATTGGGAGCCGCCGGGTGGTGGCGGTTGATCGAAGTCTTCGGCCTGCCGTTTGTCACGATCGTGGGCTTTCTGCTGTTCAATCAGTGGATGTTCGGCATTCCCATGCAGGTCAGTGGCGAGTTGAAGCGGGTGCCGCCCAACCTGATGCGTGGCACAATCCTCGTCGCCGCGCTGTTGGTGCCGGTGGTGGTGTGGGCGTTGCTTCGTGGTGAGTTCGGCCAGAAGTTTCCGCGGGTGCGGCGCTTGCTCGCGGCCACGGGTTGGTTTGGCATTTTCGTGGCCCTGCTGTTTGCCTACTACTTTGGCTTACAGACCTTCGCCCGGGTGTGGTACTTCGGGCCGGCCATGTTGTATGGCCTGCTGGTGGGACTGGTGGCCTTGGCCGATTTGTGCGAAGGCGTATTGGTCGAGGCCCCGCCCGAGGCTCGGCAATCAGGCAACCGACTGACGGTAGTATTGGCCGTGATGCTGCTGCTGGGCGTGAGTGGCTTCGTCATGCAGGCGATTTCTTCCGCGAAAAGCGGGCTGGTCGCCATGCGGCAAGCCAATCGCGAGGCGGCCGAGTGGATTGGCCAGAACCTGCCCGAAGGCACTGTCCTGGGCTGTTGGGATGCCGGTGTCATGGGCTACTTCTGCCCGCACCGTGTGGTCAACCTCGACGGCGTGGTCAACGGGGTCGAGTACCTGCGGGCGATGCAGCGAATCGCCCGCACCGGCCAGCCCGAGACCGCACCGCTGATCGCCCGGGCCGGCGTCGGCTACATCGTGAATCACGTCACGCTGGCCGAACCGGGCCCCGAGCGGTTTGCCCGCAAGGCCGGGCGTTTCCTGGGATCAGAAACGGTGGCGACCTGGGAGATGCTTCGCGAGTGGCCGTTTGTCTTTGCGGCGGCCACCAACGACGAGGCCCACGGCGAGCGGCCCATGGCCGTGCGGCTGTTCCGCCTGACCCGGCCGCCGGGGGGGACCTCGCCGGCCGAGGATGCCGACGGCAATCAATAATCCTCGCCGGCCAGGCTCCTCTCGCAACTGGCCTGCCAGGCCCGAAAGCCTTCGACGTAGGCTTGCAAACGCTCGGGCTCGTCTACGGCCCGATTCGTGCGCTCGCGAGGATCGTCGATCAAGTCGTACAACTCCCAGGTCGCCCCGTTGTCGGCGGTGTAGGCCTTCCAGCGATTGTCGCTCACGGCCCCTTGGCGTTGCGATTGAAAGTACAGTGGCTCGGGCCGTTCGGTCATGCGGCCGTCGATCAGCGGTGCCAGGTTCACGCCGTCGAGGGGCCGTTGCAACTGGGTGGCTTCTGGCAGGTTCAGGGCCGCCAGGATCGTGGGAAAATAGTCCAGCGTGCTGGCCGGCAGGTCGGTGCTGCGTGGCTCGGCGATCCGCGCGGGCCACTCCAACAGGCCGGGCACCCGCACGCCGCCTTCGTACAGGCTCCGCTTTCGCCCACGGAAGTTGGCGGCCGAGCCCGGCGAGGGGGTCTCGGGACCGTTATCGCTGGTGAACCACAGCATGGTGTTGTCGGCCACATCCAGCCGCCGCAGGGTCTCGCGGAGCCGACCCATTTGCCGGTCCATCGCGGTGATGCAGCCGTGATAGTTCTGGGCGAACTCGTCCTGCTGGTCGTACAACGCCCGATCCTCGTCGCCGGCCACCACCGGAAAGTGCGGGGCGTGGAACCAGATCACGGCGAAGAACGGTTGTTGGTTGCGGGCGGCCTTCTCCAGAAAGGGAATGGCCGCATTCATGATGATTTCGGAATCGTCGCCGCGGAGCGGATCGTCGACTCGCTGCCCTGGGCCGGTCCAGTAATGCGTGCCGTAAGCCACGACGTTGTCGTCGGGGCCGGCGGGCGACCAGTAGTTTTGGCGGCGGACACCCGAGGGGCGAAGCAAGGGATCGAAGGTGGGGACCTTGGCTTCGGTGGAATAGCACACCTGGAAGCCACGGTCCCAGGGCGGGGCATAGTCCTGCGTGTTGCCGGGCTGACCACGGTTGGAATCGCGGATGTCGGTGGTCAGGGTGCCCAGGTGCCATTTGCCAAAGTGCCCGGTCGCGTAGCCGTGCTTGGCCAGCACGGCGGCCAGATTGACCTCTTGGGCCTTGAGTGTGCCGACGTTGGCGAACTTCACCCCGTAGCGATACGGGTGGCGGCCCGTCAGCACACTGCCGCGGGTGGGGCTGCATACGGGGCTGGCGGCATAAAAGCGGTTGAAGACCAGGCTCGCGGCGGCCATGGCATCAAGCTGCGGTGTCTTGACCCGTGTGTTGCCCTGATAGCCCACATCGCCCCAGCCCTGATCATCCGACATGCACAGAATGATATTCGGC
>JBJHDE010000059.1:0-6542 GCA_050486385.1 Planctomycetales bacterium
CCGCTTAGCTTTCCGTTGGTCGAGCGGTGAGACGCGGGGGCGGCTCGCCAGGTCCCGAACGCTCACGCGCTGGCCGCTCAAGCTCCAGCCGATAGAGCCGCACATCGATGTCGGAATGGAAGAAAGCCCGTCTCGCTTTGACCGAAAAGCTGGACACGGCCTTCCCCCGACGCTCCTCGATAAGCTGCTGGAAGTCGTCCGTATCCTCAACCAGCGGGCTGAGCAGAAAGCCCGCCCCTGCCAGCGAAGGCAGCAGGCGAAACTCTCGATCCCCATCGTCAGTACGGAGAGTAATCTTGGTGACCACATCTTTGTGCAGCATCACGGCTGGCTTACGGAGCATGGTCGGCTTGAGTCGAACTTCCGCCCAAACCAAGTCAGTGCTGCTCGCGTCGACCTCGTACCGCCCACCACGTTCGAGCACGCCCTGACTGATCGGCACAAGCCGAGACGTCAGCGGTGTCTTTCGGCGATCCAGCACGAGCCACGTCCCATGTCGTGACCGCGACTCGTAGCGTGTCAGGAACTCTGGCCAGGACAGGCTATCCTCGAGCGAGGGCAGCCGTCCATCAATGGCGTTCCACGAGATCAGCAAGTGCTCAGGCGCTCGCGGCCCTCGCAGATGTGCGGCATTCATCTCGGCCAGCTTGGGCGTATAGGCCGAATAGCTTTGGATCACCGGCCGATTGCTGATCTCAAAGCCATGGGCCATCGCCACCGACAAGCGATACGTGTAGGTATCAACCGTCCCCTGGAGCTTGGGAAGGGGATTGGCTTCGACCAGTGCCTGGTGGCATCGTTCAGCGTGTTTTCCCAGGGGCTGGTCTTCCTTGAGGACCTCCATGACCCTGGTCGGGAACCAGGCAAGCCGATCATGAACCCCCCAAACATGGTGAGACCAGAACACACCTGGCATAATAATCAATGGGAGCACGGCAAGCGATATACTGGCAATCACAAGGCTACTGGTTCGAGGCATCTGGCTGTGCAGCCACAGGCAGATGCCACAAACCACCGTGAGATAGAGAGTGGCTCCCATCATGATGATCTCATGGGCATCATGACGGACAAAGCCTGCCTTGAAGACCAGGAAGGCAAAACAAAGGAGCATGCCACAGGGAATCAAACGCCAGAAGCCGTCTCGATACCCCGCTCGCCAGATCCCGTAGGTCAAAAGTGCCAAGGCGGCCAAGACCGGGATGTATCGATACAAGGTCGTTGTGAACAAAGGCCAGACCGCCATTGCCTCTGAGTAGCCACGAGCGACTTCAAGACTATTGGCCAAGTAGGCAGGGAAATCCAGCGGCGACTCTCCAGCAACCACCCAGAATCCGCCAAGTGCCAACAGATAGATGGCAAACTCGGTTGGGAATGTCCGCCATCGCGCTACGGTCTCACACGCAAGGACGCCCAGAACGGCAACCACTGCGATGAAGTAGGAAAACTTGATCAGACTCACCAGCGCCAAGCAAATCAGCAGTAAGTAGAACTCAGGCAGTCCAGATCGATGGATATTACAAAGTCGATAAGCCAGCAGCAGTGAGACAACCGGTAACCCCAGTTCGAATGTCGAGCCATACGCCAGAATGAGCGCCGTTGCCAGGGCAAAGGGAAAGGACCAATTGCCCTTGCGAATCAGGCCGAACAATGCAGCCGCCATCGTTAGGCAGATCAGACCTCGCACGGCCAGCCAGGGAAGCAGCAGCCCTTCAGAGACAAAGTTGCAATAACCAAAATGGTAAGGCCCGAAGGTGAAGGCAATGTCTTTCCCAAACAGGGCGCCATGTAGGCTCGCCTGCTGAAGGTAGAGCTGCCATGAGATATCAAGATCGTCGGACAACAACGGCGGATGCCAAGTCAGGTAGACAATACCCACTGCCAAGAACAACGTAACAAACTGAAGACAAGCCAACACTCGCCTGCTGATTCGGCCGCCTTGCCCTTGACTGTGTGAGGTTTGGTGTGTTGCGGAATGATCTAGCGCTGGTACTTCGGCAAAGTCGCGAGTCATGGATTCTGGGTTCATGCTTGGCCTTGTTGTAAAGAGTATCATCGCCTGAGGCGAGTCTCCAGCACCTAAGGGAGTAGGCCACTCGCCCTTCTTTTTCAACGAGATCGTTGGTTCACTCACGCCGCGCGGCGGCTTGACTGTGATGATGTTTCCTCTGCGTGCCGGGAGAATGGCTGCTGGCCGAGAGTTTGCAATTGTCCAAGCCGCTCAACGCGTTGCTCGACTTAGCGGATCGCGTCTTCGTAGTGACGACGGTTGGCGAGACTGTTGGCCAGGTGCTCGGAGCAACGGTTATCCAACTGCTGAAGAGCCACTGTCTCGGAGGCCAGCCGCCCGAGGGTGATTTCACTTCCACGGGCGCTTGCGATTGTCGAAGGCAATCACACGGGCATCAGGAGAGTCGCGCCGGAACCGCTTGTTGATCGCGGATGTCGACGTTGCGATGCAGGTATCCTGGAACCGACGAGACGAGCTGCCGCCGCGACCAATCGGTGCTGGCCTCGTCGCCAAAGAAGTAACGCCGCATGTCGTTGTCGACACCGACGACGGTCATGCCCTTCTCGGCCAGAAATCGAACGGCCTCGGAACCAATGAGTCCCGCGGCCCCCGTCACGATCGCTACGTCCATGTCGCGCTCCCTGCGTGGGCCCGTGGGCCCGTGTCTTCTACCTCTCTCCCCAAGGGAGGCGGGGTTCTAGCAGTCGAGCCAAAGTCCGTTCAACCCCAGTTTTGCGCAGCTTGGCACGATCGCGGGCCCCATGGCCAGAAATCGCTCCTGCGGTGGAGGGGGGCTTGAGTGGAGCGCAGCGATCTGAACAATGGGTGGACGACAACCAAAGCACAAATCGACTACGCCTGCTGCACTCGAAACCAAGCGAGCCTCTGTTGACGATGAGCCCAGACGATTGCCCCTGGATTGTGGAGACCTCGGACGAGACGTTCGAAGCGGACGTGGTGACACGGTCCTACGAGGTGCCGGTGGTCCTGGACTTTTGGGCACCCTGGTGTGGGCCGTGCCGCAAACTGGCCCCCACACTTGAGGCGCTGGCCCGCGAGTTCGATGGGCAATTTGTGCTGGTCAAGGCCAACACCGACGAGACGCCCGGTGCCGCCACGGCGCTGGGGGTCTCGGGCATCCCCGCGGTGTTTGCGCTAAGAAACGGTCAATTGGCCAACCAGTTTACTGGCGTCCTGCCCGAGTCCGAACTCCGGCGGTGGATTCAGTCGATCCTGCCTTCGGAAGTCGAGCAATGGCTGGCTGAGGCCCAGACTCTGGCCGCCAGCGATCCGGCAGCCGCCGAAGCACGGCTGCGACAGGTCCTGGACCAGGATGCCGACAATCTGGCCGCCCAGGAGAAGTTGGCCCGGGTGATCCTGGCCCAAGGACGGACCCAGGAGGCACAAGCCATCATCGCGCCGCTGGCCGAACGCGGGTTCCTTTCGACCGAGGGCGAGGAGCTGAAGGCCGAATTGGCCCTGCTGAGCGGTGGCGGGGCGGGCGACCTCGACGAGCTGCGGGCCCAGGTAGCCGCCCGACCCGATGACCACGCAGCACGGCTGGCCCTGGCCCAAGGATTGGGGCGGAGCGGGGCCTCGGCCGAGGCCCTGGAAGAAGCCCTGCACCTGGTGGAAAACGACCCCGATGCCACCGGCCGCGAGGCACGCGAGCTGATGGTCAACCTGTTTCAGGTGCTGGGCGATGACTCGCCGTTGGTCAGCGAATACCGCCGCAAGCTTTCGCGACTGCTGTTTTGACCTTTTGCCCCCAAAACTGCTGGCACCTCGTGCCCAAAACCCGTGGGCACGCCCACCCACCATGGGTGCCTAAGCCCGATTCACACCTGAATCATGGGCACCAATACCACCATTGGCAAACCGCAAACCCCGAAGGTTTTCCGCTCATCCAGCGTGGATTTTCCAAACGGACCGGGCAGCCGTTCAATTACGATCAAGGAAGTGCGTCGAGAGACACCGGGTCAGGGACTCCCGGAGTCTGGCTTAGGGAAGATCACGTCGGCTGCCCGAACGTGGACGTTGAACTGGGTTGATTGGGTATGACAGCCAACCGCACCAACCCGCACCCGCACGACGATCCGACCGGATCGCTTGGTGGCGATTCGTTCTATTCGCCCCGAGATCATGCTTTGCTGGAGATCCTGGCGGGCGAGGCCCAATGGACCGGGCGGCACGAAGCCCTTTTGTTGGAATTGTGGGCCCAGGGCTTTCAGGCCAACGAGGACATGGTCGCCTTCTTGCTGCGGAAGAATGTGCTGGCCCCCGAGGCGCTCGGCCCCTTAACCGATCGGTCCCAGCGGCCGGCGAGCGTGTTCCAGGCCGAAGGCTTCGCCCGACTCGAAGCCATGCTCGACCGCCTGGAAGCCCTGCCGGTGAACCTCAATGGCGATTCCAGCGTGCTGGACAGCCCCGACCTGCGGCCCGACGAATGGGCCGCCATGCACGATACGGCCCTCAATCTGCTCGCGGCCGGCGAAACCGCTGAGATCCCCAGTAGCCTGGAAGACAGCTCCGCCGGTGGATCGGGTCGGTCGCTGGGCGACTGGGAGTTGATGGCCGTCCGGCACCGCAGCCAGCAGGCCATCACCCTGAGCGCCCGGCACATGCACACTGGGCAGCGGGCGTTGATCAAGGCCCAGTCGAATGCCGCGGTGCAGCGCGAATCGCGGCTGCTGGCCGGGCTCGACCATCCGCACATTGTCCGGCTGTTGGGCGTCGAGAGCCATCAGGCCACCGGTTGCCTGGTGCTGGAACCGGTGGAAGGCCCCAGCCTGGCCGAAATGCTGGCCGAGGGGCGACTGCCACGAACCACGTTGCTGTTGACCTGGGGCAGCCAGGTGGCACGAGCTGCGGGCTACCTGGCCGAGCGAGGCGTGGTCCATCGGGCCATCAGCCCGGCCACGGTGTTTGTGGGCTCCGACGAGACGGTGCGCCTGATGGAGTTTTCGCAGGCCCTGGAACTCCCGCGGGGAGCTGGCGGCGGCTTTGTGCCGATTGCCCAACCCAAGTGGATTGGCGTGGCGGGCTATGTGGCGCCCGAGCAGGCCGAGCTGCGGCCGGTCGATTCGCGGGCCGATATCTTTTCGCTGGGGGCGGTGCTTTACGAACTGCTCACCGGTCGGCAACCGTTTGCCGGCTCAAGCCTCAGCGAGATCCTGCTCAAGAACTATCCACGGCCTGAAGCGCCGGTCAAACTCAATCCATCGCTGGGGGCCCGCCTGTCGCGGATGATTCTCGCGATGCTGGCTAAACAGCCCAGCCAGCGGCCCAGCTCATTTGACGAAATCGCTGAGGCCCTCGCCCACTCGGCCAGCCACCATTGAGCCCGGGTGCGGGAAGCGCACAACTACGTCATCCAACAACGCAAACGGACGCCGGATCGAACAAGCGATCGGCGTCCGTTTGTTGGTTTTCGTCCGTTGGGCTTTCTGAAGACCGAAGCGACAGACCAGGTGCTTAGCGGATGTCGGTCACTTCGTAGCCGAACTTCGCCTGGTGAGTGGCCTGGGCCTCGCGCCAACGCACAAGCTGGGCCTCCTCACCTTGCAGGGCTTCGGCGGCTTGCTCGGCGGCCTGCTTGGCCTTGGCGAGCGATGCTTGGGCGACCTTCGCGGCTTCTTCAAGTCCGGGAAGCTGCTTCTCGGCCTCGCCGCGTTGCTGCTTGTGCTTCTCCAAGTCAGCCCGGGCGGCCTCGGCCTGCTGCTTGGCCTCGTTGTGCTTGGACTCCAAATCACTGGCGGCCTTGCGAGCCTCGCCCAGCGATTTCTCGGTTTCAGCAACTTCGGTGGCCAGTTTCTCGACGGCGGCCTTCAACTCGTTGTTGGCCTCGTCGTTGGCTTCTTCGTCGGCCTGGTCCTCGTCGTCTTTGGCCGCTTCGGCCTGCTTGACGGCTTCGGCGTGCTTGGCCTTCAGCTCGTCAAGTTGCTTGGCCAGCTTCTCGACCTTGTCGACGGCCTGCTTCCGCTCGCCGTCGAGCTTTTCGGCGGTCGCCGAGGACGTCTTGATCGTGGCTTCGGCGGCGGCCATCTTCTCGCCGAGTTGCTTGATCTCGTTCTGCTTGCCGCTGACCTTGCCCTTGGCCGCATTGGCCTGGTCGTCGGCTGCCTTGAGCGCCTGCTGAGCGGTCTCGAGTTGCTTGCGGGCCTCGCCCACGAGTTGCTCGGCGGCGACGATCCGCTCGCTGAGCATCGGGGGATTGGGGTCGAGTTCGCCCACGACTTCGCCCGACTCGGTCTCCCAGACAAGCACCTTGCCCAGCCAATCGCCGGCGATGACCCGTTTGCCATCGTGCGAGAAGGCGACTTCCAGCACCATCTCGCCCAGGCCGCCGAGGTCGTGGACCTTGTTGCCATCGGCCTTGAACACCCGCACGGTGTTGTCGCGGCCGCCGGTGACCAACAGGCCCTCGCGGCTGAAGTCGATCGACTGCAGGCCACGGCCGCCGTCGAAGGTCCGCACATTGCTGCCGTTGTTCATTTCCCACAGCATGACCTTGCCGTCCTCGGTCTCCAGGCAC
>JBJHDE010000059.1:6552-15014 GCA_050486385.1 Planctomycetales bacterium
GTCCGCCAGGCCAAGTCGGTGACGGCGGCCTTATGGCCGTTGAGGGTCAGATACTCGCGACCGCTGTAGCCTTCCCAAATGTGCAGCCCGCCCGAGCGATCGCCCGTGGCCAGCAGCACGCCGTCGGGACTGTAGTCGACGCACAGCACCCAGTCGGTGTGCTTTTTGATTTCCGAGAACTTTTCGGAGTCGGCCGTCTGGTAAAGTTGGACCAGGCGATCGGTTCCGCCCAGCGCGATCAGCGTCTGCTGATTGTTGATGTCGGCCGACAGCACGCTGTCCCATTCGTCGCCCACGGTGATGGCCCGCTCGCCGCTCTTGACGTCCCAAACTACGGCCTTGCCGCTTTCGGCACCGCGGCCGCCGGCGGCCAGCAGCAGCTTTCCGTTGGGGCTGAAGGACAAATGCTCGACTTGCCCTTCTTCAAACGGCAGGATGCCGACCAGTTCCAGCGTGTCGGTGTGGTACAGCAGGACCTGCCGTTGACCCGAGACCGCCACGATCGGGGCCCAGGGGCTGCCGGCAATCGCGGTGATCTGGCCGGGCCGCGTGGTCCGTACCACCGGCTCCAACGACAGCTCGCCGGGCATCGGGGGTTCGCTGGGCCGACCGGTATCGATGTCGTCGAGCGCCAAATCAACCTTGGGCTTGGTCGACACCCGAGCCCGACTGGACTTGGTTTCGAGAGCCCCCAGATCAATGAACTTGGCGAGGGTCGCCAGGCTGGCATCGTCAATTTTGTTGCCGTTGGGCGGCATGGCGGGCGTATCGAGGTGGGCCGCCAGCTTGTACAAGCGGCTGCCGTTGGCATCGCCCGGTTCGACGACGGCCCCTGACGAGCCGCCCTGCATCAGGCTGGCGTAGCTGCTCATGTCCAAGCCGCCCGAGGAGCGGTTGGCATTGTGGCAGCCCATGCAACTGCGGCGGAGGACCGGTTCGAGGTGATCGTCGTAGGTCACCTTGTCCTGGTCCTTGTCGTCTTCGGCGGCGAGCGGTGGAGTTCCCGCCCAGACGATGCCCACGGCCAGCCAGGCCGCGGTGATCCACTTGAAGACAGTCACGCTCATGGTCACCCGTGTTTCAGCAAAACGGTGAGAGGGGGAGAATCCGGTCGACATTCCCGCGGCCAAGCGGGGTGAGGTCAGTGATTGAAGATGAACTCGCCGGAATTGAGCAGGGCCCAGAACACGTCTTCAAGAAACTGCTTCGGGTTGTCGCTCTGGGCCATCTCGGCCAGCAGTTTCTCCATTTCCTCGGGCTGGGGTCGGCGGGTCAGCGTGCGAATGTAAAGTTCTTCGATGACCTGCTCGGGCGCGGCCTCCTCGGACAGCATCCGCTGGACGACGTTGCCCCGGGTGATGGCGGTCTGCACGGTGCTGCCGTTAAGCAGGTGCAGGGCCTGCGAGAGATTGGGTTCCATGACCACTTCGCAGGAGCAGACCGTATCGCGGGTCGCCCGGCCAAAGGTCGTGAGGAAGTAATTGCTCGTGCGGCCATCGGCAATTTGCACGGCCCGCGCGCCCAGGGGCAGCCCCCGGAACTTGTTGGGGTTCTCGGTGACTTGCGCGATGCTATCCAACAGCACCTCGGCCCGAATCCGGCGGACGTTGGCGTTGGAGAAATTCGTATCGTCGCGGAGATTCGTCTCGTTTCGCTGGGTCGCCAGTTGGTACGTCCGCGAGGTGCAGATATCGCGGACCAACCGACGGAAATCGTAGCGGTACTCGCGGAACTTGTTGCCCAGTTCGTCCAGCAGCGGGCCATTGCTGGGCGGGTTGGTAATCCGCACGTCGTCGACCGGGTCGATGATGCCTCGGCCAAAGAAGTGGGCCCACACAATGTTGGCCAGGTTCGTGGCAAAGTAGGGGTTCTCGTCGCTGGCCAACCAATTGGCGACCACCTCGCGACGGTCCTTGCCTTGGGTATCGGCCGGGCCGCCACCCAGGAATTCGGGCGACATGACGCGATTGCCCACGGGATGGTTCACGTTCCCACCGCCGCGATTGTAGATGATCTGCTCGCGGGGGTCTTCGCCGTTCTTCCGGCCCACCTGGGCAAAGAAGGCGGCAAAGCCGTAGTAGTCGTCCATCGTCCAGCGATCGAACGGATGATTGTGACACTGGGCACACTGGATCCGCATGCCCATGAACACCTGGGCCACGTTCTCGGTGGTCTGCAGGACGTTGCGTTCAATCTGATAATAGTTGGTGGCCGGGTTGTCGAAGGTGCCACCGCTGGCCGACAGCAGTTCTTGAACGAACTGGTCCATCGGCGTGTTGCTGGCAATCTTCTGGCCGAGCCATTCGTAATACAGCAGGGTGGCCTTGTAGCTGACCTGATTGCTGGAGCGGATCTGCAGCAACTCGGCCCACTTCATGACCCACATCTCGACAAACTCTTTGCGATCCAACAGCTCGTCGACCAGCTTCTCGCGCTTGTCGGGTGAGGTGTCGGACACGAACCGCTCGAACTCCTCGACGCTGGGCAACTGGCCGATGATGTCCAGGTACACCCGACGCAAGAAGACCTCGTCGCTGCACAGCTCGCTGGGCACCATCCGCAGGTTCTTGAGCTTGGCGTTGACCAGTTCGTCGATGTAATTGTTCTCGGGGACGTCGGGCCATTCGAAATCCACGTCCTTGGGCAGCACTATCATCGGCACGCCCACGGTGAAGGCATCGAAGCGGGCGGTGATGAAGGCTTCGCCCCGCTCGCCGGCAGTGGCCACGCCCTCTTGCGTGACTTCCACGGTCGAGTCGTTGTTGGTCAGAAAGTAGGCCAGATGCGTGACGTCGCGGCTGGTGCCATCGGAGTAGTTGGCCCGCACGACGAGGTTTTGCTTTTCGCCCCGGCCGTTGAGGACCGCGCCTTCGGGATAAAGCTCGATGCCCTGGACGGTGGCCACATCCTCGGCATCCTGCGGCACGCCGGCTTCAATCCAACGCAGCAGGGTCTCGTACAGCTCGCTGTCTTCTTCAAACAACTGACCGGCCGTGTGCAGGCTCTCGCCGGTGGCTTTGGTCAGGATCAAGCTGTCGCGGGGCACACCCAGATTGAGCCGCCGGGTGGGCTGCTCGCGGGTGATGCGGAAGTGGTCGCCATCGGGATCGTAGCCAAACAGGCTGAGCATGAAGCCATCTTTACCCCGGGCGGCGCCGTGGCAGCTTCCCATGTTGCAACCGCTCTTGGTGAAGACCGGCATCACATCCAGCTTGAAGCTGATGGGCCGCTCCTCGCCACTTTCGTCGATCACCACGGGAATGGCGACGGTGTGGCCTTCAAACTTGACCTCGATCGTCGTCTCGCCGTCGCTGGTGGGAAACAGCGTGTTGTCCTGAAGCTTGACGAGTTCGGGGTTGCTGGCCTGGAACTTGGCTTCCGTGGTGACGTCGCGGGTCACACCATCGCTGTAGGCCGCCTGCACGATGATCGACTGCCGATCACGGCTGCTGGTCAATGCGATTTTCGTGGGGTAGGCCGCCACCGAGACCAATGACCGCTCGGCCGACCAGGCCACGCCGGCCGGAATCACAGCGGCAAGCATCGCGGCAAGCAGGGTTCGTTGAATCATCCGCACGCTGGTCATGGTTGACACCAGGGATGGAATAGCTCGGTTCATAACTGTCGGATACTCGTCTTGGTCTTCCCCGCGAACGCCCTGTCTCGGGTATTCGTCCGCTCGGGTATTCGTTCGGTCGGGTTGTTCGTCGGCTCGGATGTTCGTCCTCAGGCACCAGCCCCGGCGTGCTTGCCATCCGGCGGACAGGCCGCCGTGCCATCAACGGCCGTGTCTGGTCGATTCCCGCGGGTTGCGGAAAACGGCAACTCGCGGCCCACCTGGCGGGCTCACGCGGAGGCCCGCCAGAGTTGCTCACTCGAGTGGCTCACTCCTCGGCCGGTTGCTGGGCGGCTTCCGCGGCGGCCTGTCGGTGCCGTTCGAGCCGCGACAACGGCTTTTCCTTGGGCTCTTCGGGCTTCTTGTCCTCGGCCTTGGGCTTGGGAGCAGGCTTCGGCAACGGCTTATCGACCTGCAACTCGGTGCTGCCTTGCTTTCCGATGATGGGCTCGCCCTCGTGATCGATTTTGTACTCGACAAACAGGTTGCGGTACTTGTTGGGGTTGGTCGACTCGTCGGTCGGAATCTCGAAGACCACCTGCTCGGTGTCGGCCTTGAACTTCAGCGGCTCGGGACGCAGGGCGTCGGGCAAACCCACCAGGCTCAACTCGGCCTCGCCTTCAAAAGCATCATGCACGGTGATGTTGGCGATAATCCGCGCGGTCTGTCCCTGCTCGACGGCGGCCCGCTCCAGTTCAACAGCCACCGGCGGCTCGACGACCTTGAGATCGACAAACTGCGTGGCCACCCACAGCACGCCGCTCACGTCGCTCTGCCCCACGCACAGCACGGGCCAGCTCTCCAACGGGGCGTTGCCATTGGCGTTGACCCGGTAGGTGACTTCGGTCTTGCCCTTGTCGATGGTCGCATTGCTGGCGGCCGAAATTCCCGGCGGACGGAAGGGAAACTCCAGCTTGATCGGCTCGTCGAAGCCCTCGTCGCGATGGGCCACGACCTTGAGTTCCATCCGCCCGTCGCGGGCCAGCGGGGCCTTGGGCTGCACCAACTCAATGCGGTAGGGCGCGGCCTCGGTGACGGCCACGGCCAGTTGCGGAGCATGGTAGTTCCAGAACTCCTGGTTGTTTCCGCCGCGGACCATCAGGGCCTTTTGCATGTAACGGCCCGAGACCTTGCCCTCGACGTCTTCCACGCGGAAGTCCGTCAGCAGTCCGCCCAGCGGAGCGTCCTCGACGGCTTCAAACAGGATCGGCCACTGGCCGGCAGACCGCGGATTCTCGGGGGCGATCATCGCCACGCCCGGCGGCAGGCTCTCGGCAATGAACCGCACGTTGCCGCCAAAGTTTTGACGATTGATCGAGACCATCGTCGCATAGCGATTGCCCTGAGGCACATCGATGGTGTTCCGGTCCTGGCTGTAGCGGCGATACTCGGGGATGGTGACCGCCAGCGAGGCCGACGCCCGGGCGAACTCAATGCGATACACGAACTCTTCGCCGCCGCGGTCCAGGTGATCCCGGACGCGGATCAGGTACTCGCCATCCTCGGGGGCCTTCCACTTGAGGTTACTGTCCAGCTTGCCCCCGTCGTCGTCGTTGATCGCCAACTGCCGACCATCGGCACGGTGAATACTCATCACCGGATCCAACGGCGAGCGAACACTCCGGGCGTGGCAGGTGATTTGCCATTCCTGATCCTTCTTGGCGGTGAACTTCCACCAGTCCTCGTCGCCACTTTCCGAGATGATGCCATTGAAGGCCAGCGGCAGCTCGCCGGGCGTGGCCGTCTCGGGCGTGTTGTTGGGCTCGACCTCAAGGATGTTGCCATGCTCCGACAGGCGGAAGGGGTTGCCGCTGGGGGCGATCAGGTCGTTGTGTTCAGCAAACACCCGCACCGTCTCGCCGTCTTGTCCCTTGGGAGTGAGTGTGGCTTGGATGTCGCCGGCCGGATCGCCCAGGAACACCACATCGGTGGGCTCGCCAGCCTTACCACCGGCGGGGTACACGGCCATCGGACGCGGGAAGCTGCCCACATGCAGCCGGTAGCGCGAGGCGTTGTCGCCGCCATAGCTGCTCTCGCGGACCATGATGATGTAGGTACCGTCTTCCGGTGCGATCACGCTGACGGCGGCGTCCTGATGCAGCAGGGTCGTGTCATCATCCGAGGCCAGCTCAAACCGCTTGGAATCGAGAATCGCCAGGTAGGGGTCAAACAACGAATTGACCGACTGGGCCAGCCGCATGCCTTCGATCTCGGCGGTGATCCGCTCGCCCTTTTTGACCTCCACGGCGTAGTAGTCGACATCCTCGCTGGTGATCACGCCCGAGACGGTCGAGTTCATGGGAATCGACTGGGGCGCGCTGAACGAGTTGTTGTTCTCGGCGTCTTCTTCAATCTCGGGCAAGGCCCCCACGAAAAAGGTCCGCAGATTGGTCACGCCGCTCTTGGTCCGCAGCCGCAGAGCGTGCTCGCCCAGTTCGCAATCGTCGGCGATGCGAATGGTCGCCTTGACGCGGCGGTCGCTGTCATTCTCGATCTTGACCAGCTCGAAGCCGGGCGTGTGGAAGAAGATCTCCAGGGCATCGTCCAGGCGATTGCCCGAGATGGTGACCTCGGTCTCGGTACCCCGCTGGACGCCAGTGGGCCGCATGACCGAAATCTGGGGGCTGGCTGCCAGCACCAGGCTGGCCGAGAGCATGGCCACGCCAAAGATAGCAAAGAAGCGGATCATGGAGGTCGTCACTTGGGGAGCTTGAAGGGCGCCAGCCCAAGGCAATGAACTTGGCGCGTCATTCACACGCAAAACGAGGCCGCCGTCCGGCAGCGCGGTATTCGTAGGGCCGGGATGCCACACATCCGCATTAAGCGGGACGACAAACCGGGGCCGACGAACTGGGTTCAACCGAGGCGATCGGTCCACCGCACCGGCAACAGAGAAACTGCCGCCCGGGCAGGGGTTCCCCGGGGCAGCGGTCTGGGCCGACACGGCCTGGATGTCACGGATAATCATCCGGGAAAGTACGTCACGTTTCTTGTCAACTTGCGGGAAGCAGCTTCGCCGGAGGCCCGAGCACGGCTCGGGGGTGCGATGCCCCAGCCAATCAAGCCCCATCCAACCAAGGCCCAACATCGGGTCGTGTCGCGCGGTGGGCGACACGACCCGATGAAAAGAGCCTGGATCCAGATCAGGCCAACAGCTCGTCCAGCACGCGGCCGCCATCGACAATCTCGATGGGGCGATCGCCGGGAGCCATCAGCTCCTTGTCGCCTTCGATACCCAGGCAGTGGTAAATCGTCTTGGCGAAGTCTTCGATGCCCACGGCGTCGACTTCCGGCTCGCTGGCCGTGGCATTGCTTTCGCCGTAAATCACACCCCGCTTGATGCCGCCGCCGGCCAGCACGGTGCTGAACACTCGCGGCCAGTGGTCGCGACCGGCATCTTTGTTGATCTTGGGGGTCCGGCCGAATTCGCTGGAGATGACCACCAGGGTGCTGTCCAGCATCCCGCGGTCGTCCAGGTCGCGGATCAGCGTGGCAAACGCCTGGTCCAGGTCGGGCACCTGCCGGGTGATGCCGTCCTTGATCCGTGCGTGGTGGTCCCAACCGCCGTAGGTCAGCGTGACGAAACGGACACCGGCCTCGACCAACCGACGGGCCATCAGCATCCGCTGGCCAGCTTGATTCTTGCCGTACTGCTCGCGGAGCTTGTCGGACTCGGCACTCAGATCGAAGGCCGCCCGGGCCTTCTCGCTGGAAATCATCGAGTAGGCCCGCTCGTAGAACGTATCCAGCGCGGCCAGATCGTCGCTCTGCTCGGTCTTGCGGAAGTGGTCGTTGACGGTGTCCAGCAGCCGGCGACGGGTGCTGAAGCGAGCGTCATCCACGCCGCTGGGCAACGACAGGTCCCGCACGCTGAAGTTATCGCGGGCGGGATCGCTGCCCAGGCTGAACGGAGCGTAACGACTGGACAGATAGCCCACGCCGGCAAACTCGTTGGGCTGATTGGGAATGCAAACGTAGGGCGGCAGGTTCTCGCGAGGGCCGAACTCGTGGGAGACGATCGAGCCCATGCTGGGGAACTTGAGCGCCGGGCTGGGCCGGTACCCGGTGAACATGTTGTGCGTGCCCCGCTCGTGGGCCGCCTCGCCATGCGACATCGACCGAATCACCGTGATCTTGTCGGCGATGTCGGCCGTCTTCTTCATCATCTCGCTGTAGCGGATACCCGACAGCTTGGTCTTGACCGTGCCCATCTCGCCCCGATACTCGATCGGCGCGTAAGGCTTGGGGTCGAAGGTCTCCTGGTGGGCCGAGCCGCCCGGCAGGAAGATGTGGATGACGCTCTTGGCGGAGCCTTCCTTCGACTGGTAGTCCTTGATGTCCCCGCGAGCTTCCGAACGCAGCAGGTCCGAGAGCGTCAATCCGAGGCCACCCAGAGCACCGACTTGCAGAACCGTTCGCCGATTCAGCCGACTCGTGCCGGCGGTCACTTGATAACGCTTCATCGAGACTCAGCTCCCAGCGGGTAAAGTTATTCAGTGAGTAGCCCGAACTCTTCCGGACATGCCTGCCACGGCGATGCCTGACTTTTCAGACTCCGAACCCCAGAGGTTGGGGTTTGTCGCCCGCGACCCAAGTTTGCGGGTTCCATCAAACATTTGACCTCGGGGGTCTTCCTGGTTTCGGACAAATCCCCAAAACGCAGCAACATGTTTTGATGCGTCGTCTAACCGACCATATCTTCCGTGGCTTGTCAAGCGATTCCCGGGGCCGGCGCGGTGGTCGACTCTGCCGACTGGGGCTAGAGTAGCGGCTGGGTGGTTTTCTCGTGTCATAACCCGTGTCAGGGACGCGACATCGTGTCGCTCGCCCTGCCTGGAGGGGCCAA
>JBJHDE010000060.1:0-4913 GCA_050486385.1 Planctomycetales bacterium
CCTCAAGTGTGCTCGATGCCGACCTGGCTCCGCCCGACGATACGGCTGATGACCCGAGCCCACCCGAGCCCGGCGCGTTCACGCCGGACGACACCGCCCCGACGCCGCGGACCAACTCGCCGCGGGATTCGTGAACTTCACGGCCTGACTGGGATCGACCCGCAGCGGGGATCGATCGCGCGGGGATTCACCTGGCTGGTATCGGACGGTTAAGCGGGTGAACCGGGCACTGATAATGGCCAGTCACGCATGATGAGTCATGGCGTGACGGAAAATTCAGGTCAATAATTTCGTCAAGGGTGCTGGTAACGAGTCGCAAGCACTGTTACAGTATCAACGAGTTTTCAACAGTTTTCTTCCTCGTGAACCCAGGTGAGAGTCCATGCCCAAGCGGAAGAAGGCAGCGGGCGGCCCGAAGAAGTCGGATCAGATCCGTGATTTCATCCAGGCCCATGGCGGCCCCGATGCCATGCGCAACACGGATGTGGTCAACGGACTCAAGGCTGCCGGGGTGCATGTCAATGCCTCCCATGTGTCCAACATTATGAAGGACCTCAAGGGCGGCGTTACGGCTCCCAAGGTCAAGAAGAGCAAGAAGAAGTCCGGCAAGCGGCCTGGTCGTCCCCGTAAGGCCCCGGCTGCCGCCGCCACCACCTCCCGTGGTGCCAGCCTGTCCGAGGCCCACCTGCTGGAGACCAAGAAATTGGTCAAGGAACTGGGCGGCTTCGATGCCGTGCGACGGGCTCTCGATACCCTGTCCAAGTTGCAGACCTGATCAAGTTGGTATCCCCGGCCCCACCGGTCGGAGATCCATCACCAACGGAAATCATCGACTGGCATGCGGGTCGAGCGGTCGTGAACACGGCACGCTCGGCCTGTTTGCGCAGGTCGGTGTTGCGGCGCGCTCCTCCATCAGTTGGGGTGAAGTCGCTGGTCCCAGGGACTGTTCACGGTTTGATGGCCAGCGGGTTTCCTGTTCAGCGATACTGGTGGCTTGTTCACCAGTGTATGATCGCGTTTGCTCGAGTGTCGAAGCGTGAACTCCCCTTCAGGCTCAAGACCCGCCCGCCAACTCCCTTCCCGTCAACTCCTAGCGTGACAACTCGTACAACGGCGGGCTCAGACGGCAGGGCTGGCCTTTGTAAACACGGGTTGATAGGCCGGCCGTCCCGCCAAAACTTTTATGGGCATGAGCCAGGTTCCGGCATCGAGCGCCATACCGCGGGCGTGCTGTTCACGATCCTGGCACCCGCGTTCCCGATTGGCGGGCCGTGCGTTAAGCTTCGGGCATTGGCCTTTGTCGCGTTGCCCGGAATGGTTGCCATGCCTGCCGCCGATCCCTCTTTACCCGGACCGATCTTTGCCGGGTTCGATCTTGGGGGCACCAGCATCAAACTGGGGCTGGTCGATGCCGATGGCGAGCCGTTGGCCTTTGCGACCTATCCCACCGAGGTGGATCGCGGTCCCGAGGCCGCCGTAGAGAGGATGGCCGACGAGTTGGCCCACTTGGCCAGCAACCTGCCCCAGGGCCCAGCGCGGTTGCAGGGCATTGGCCTGGGCTGCCCAGGATTGCTAGACCTCAAGGGCGGGCGGCTCGTGCTGCCAGTCAACTTGACCGGCTGGGCCGGCTTCCCCATCCGCGACCAGCTTGCTCGGGCCACCGGGCGGCCGGTGACCTTGGTCAACGACGCCTCGGCCGCCGCCCTGGCCGAGGCCTGGGTCGGCAGCGGGCGCGAGTTCTCCAGCATCCTGATGCTGACCCTGGGCACCGGCGTCGGCGGTGGGCTGGTCGTCGACAATCGCCCGGTGGTGGGGGCTCATGGCTTTGCGGGCGAAGTGGGCCACGTGCCCATCGACTCGTCGCCCGAGGCGCGGCTGTGCGGGTGCGGTCGGCGGGGCTGCCTGGAGGCCTATTGCAGTGCCACGGCCCTGATGAGTCGCGCTGCCGAAGAGCTGCCCGACTTTGTTGAGCCCCGCACGCCGGTGGCCTTGGCTCAACGGGCCGAGTCCGGCGATGTGGTCGCCGAACGTTTGATTCTGGAGGTCGCCGAACGGCTGGCCGTGGGCTGCGTGATTGGGATGCACATCCTCGACCCCGGAGCCATTATTCTGGGCGGGGCCATGACCTTTGGTCGCGAGACGTCGCCCCTGGGACGCCGGTTCTTGGACCACGTGCGGCAGGCGATTGTCGCCCGAACCTTCCCGGCCTTGGCCGAGACCCTGGTGGTTCGCTACGCCTCACTGGGCGGAAATGCCGGCTACCTGGGGGCGGCGGCCTGTGCCCGGATGGCGTGGCTTGAGCCCAGCCAAGCGGGCGGTCTTCCGTTGAGTTGAGTCACAAAAAAAAACGGATCGGCCCCATGAGTGAGGCCGATCCGCTTGATGAAAGCCTTAGCAAAGCGCCCGTCAGATCACGGAGCCGGCGGCGGGGCGCCACCTGGTCGCACGCCGACATTGCGGAAGGGCACGACTTGCAGCAGAACGAAGTCGGTGATGGCCAGCCCGCCGGCGGCGCGTCCCCCGAATGGCAGGGTGTAGCAGGCCATGTTGCCGCTGGTCAGCTCGGCCACGTACAGCACGCTCTGCGAGCCGCGCTGCATGCCCAAGGCCCGCGCCTGAATGGCGGCAATGCCCGTGACCATGATGTACCGGGCGTTTCCGCCGGCCACGCCCAGGTCTTGGGCGATCTGGCGACCGTACATCGCGCCGAAGCGGCCCTGTTGGGGGTCGAGCACGTAGGCCCGCAGTTCGCCAGTGACGTTATCCAGCAGGTAAACGGCTTCCAGCTCTCCAGTCACGGGGCCCGTGGCGATGGCAAAGTTCTCGTGCCGGTCGGTCGCTGTGGCGTGAGCCGGGGCATGAGGCCAGAGGTACGCCAACGATAGACCAAGGCAAAACCCCACACTCAGCCAGAGGACTGGGGCTCGCTTCCAGCGGTGTTCAGACATGGAACAACTCTCATCGGGGGGCTAACGGTCTCAGGGTCGCCGAGGGCCTGGAAGCTGTCCCGGGGGGCAGCTACGAGCCTGTCTTTACTGTAACGGCCCGATGGCTTGTATTCCAGCGAGGGGCCGGCTTCGTGGAAAAAACTCTCCGCGGATGGCTTGCAAAGTCCGCACGTTTCTGGACAATGCTAGGCTTGCGAATCATCCAGCATTCCCTCATTCAGGCTACTTGCGCGGGGTTTCCCGCATCGCGGCCGGAATCCGAGGCGTGGTTGGCTCGCCCCGTGTGTTTTGGTTGACCGCGGTTTATTGGCTCAGACTCCAACACCCTTTGACTGATGTCCGACCTCGAATCCCTGGCCGTTGAATCTCGCGAATCGTTGGGCAAGCGCGCCAGTCGCCGGCTGCGACGCGATGGGTTCATTCCGGCCGTCTTGTACGGGCACCAGCAAGAGTCGGTCAACCTGCGGATTCCCGCCCGGGGCCTGGAGGCCGCGTTGCGGCATCACGCCCGAGGCGTCAAGCTGACCGGGGCCGTCGACGCCGAGGCGGTGATTCAGGAGATTCAATACAACACCTTTGGCAACGAGGTCCTGCACCTGGACCTGCTGCGGGTGAAAAGTGGCGATCGGGTCAGCCAGGTGTTGCCGCTGCATCTGCACGGACAGGCCCCCGGCCTGAGCGAGGGTGGCCAGATTGACGTGGCGATTCACGACATTCCCGTGATTTGCGATCCGTTGAACATTCCCGATCACCTGTCGGTGGACGTCAACGGCCTGCATGTGGGAGTGGCCCTGATGGTCAAGGATATTGTCTTGCCGCCTGGGGTCGAAATCGACCTGGAGCCAGAGACCGTCGTCGTGCAGTGCAAGAAGCCTGGCGGTGGTGGTGGGGCGGCCGACGAGGAAGCCGAAGGAGGCGAGCCGGCCAAGTCCGAGGCGGCTTCGTAAGCCATGAAGTTGGTCGTGGGCCTGGGGAATCCCGGCGCGCAGTACGCGAGTACGCGGCACAACGTGGGCTTCGAGGTTGTCGAGATCTTGGCCCAGCGGCACGGGGGCTCGGCCCGCAAGGCCTTTGGCGGCGAGTTGGTCGATACGCGGTTGGGCAGCGATAAGCTGCTGCTGTTGCAGCCGCATACGTTTATGAACCTCAGTGGTCAGAGCGTTCAACAGGTGGTGGCCTTTTACAAGCTGCCCCTGGAGGACGTGCTAGTTTGTTGCGACGACTTGAACCTGCCACTGGGCCGCTTGCGACTGCGATCGCAGGGCTCGGCGGGGGGACAAAAAGGGCTGGCCGATATCATTCGACGGTTGGGCTCCGACGTGGTGGCCCGCTTGCGAATCGGCATCGATCGACCCAACGACAGCCAACACACCGTCAAGTTCGTGCTCAGTACCTTCAAAAGTGACGAGCGATCGGTCATCGATCAGGCCCTCGAGCGGGCCGCCGATGCCGCCGAGGTCTGGGCCCGCGAGGGCATCGAAACGGCCATGAACCAGTTCAACGGATAGCCACACACCGCGGGGTAGCCCGCCGCCCGAGATCACGTTTTCGCCAACGAGTTGAGAGCATTCCACCGTCGAGTCCGGCGACTTGTTTCGCCCATCGGAGCGCCGCTCGACCGACACCACCGCTTGGAGGAGAGTTTCCCTTGTCTGGACATGTTTACGAGGGCCTGTTTATCCTCGATTCCAACCTGTACGCCCAGGACCCCAACGGCTGTGCCGAGCATGTGGCCGGGTTGATCGAGCCCTACGGCGGCGAGCTGCTGGCCAGCCGCTTGTGGGAAGAGCGAAAGCTGGCCTATCCGATCGGCCCGCACAAGAAAGGCACCTACTGGCTGACCTACTTCAAGCTCGACGGCACCCGCCTGCCCGAGATTGAGCGGGCCAGCGAGATCAGCGAGCTGATCATCCGCAACCTGATCATCAAGCTCGATCCGCGGCTGGTCGATGTGCTGGTCAGCCA
>JBJHDE010000060.1:4923-9052 GCA_050486385.1 Planctomycetales bacterium
TGCCGACGCCCGCCGCCGTGACCATCGGTGGCGACGACGACGACCCCAGCGAAGAGATTGAGGTCCCCAGCGACGAACTTTGAGCCGATTGGTCCCCTGATTGTGCTGGAAGTGCCATGACGGATCGGGTACATTCGTTCAGTAAAGGGCTTGACGCCTGATCCGACCGATTCCTGCGAGTGATCAGCAGCACCGGTTTCCCCGCGCGAGGATGGCCAGGCCTCGCTCGCGCATGTGTTTGTTGAGGTTCGCGGGCATCCCACCCACTCGAACACCACGAGTCCATCATGGCTGCCAACTACAATCGCGTGATCCTTGTGGGCAACCTGACCCGCGATGTGGAACTGCGGAGCACCGGCGGGGGCCTGCAGATCGCCAAGTTCGGCTTGGCCGTCAACGAACGTCGCCGGACCCAGTCGGGCGAAGACATCGACGAGACCCTGTTCATCGACATCACCTGCTTTGGCCGTCAGGCGGAAGTCGCCGAGCAGTATCTCTCCAAGGGATCGCCGGTGTTGGTGGAAGGCAAACTGCGTTTCAGCACCTGGGACGATCGCGACTCGGGTCAGAAACGCTCGAAGCATGAAGTCATCTGCGACCGCTTCCAGATGCTCGGCGGTCGCGAAGGTGGCGGCGGTGGAGGTGGCGGCGGATCGCGAGGCGGTTCCGCACGCCGCGAGCGACCCGCCGACGACGACTACGATTACAACGAATCCAGCAGCTCGCGTTCGTCCAACACGAGCGACGACGACATCCCGTTCTGACCGAACGCCCCCCTACAGTCATTCATTCATTTCGGAGCGTGTTGAGCGATGCCCAAGAACCGCAAGAAGTTTGGAAACCACAAGCGGCTGCCTCGCGGCGCGAACGGCGGTATCGAGTTGCTGCTGATTCAACCCGTTGAGCACCTGGGCAAGCAAGGCGAAGTCGTCGAGGTCAAACCCGGCTACGCCAAGAACTACCTCATCCCGCAGGGCCTGGCGACCATCGCCACCGATCACCACAAGCGGATGATCGAAAAGCACCGGGCCAAGCTCAGCGAGATCGCCCGCATCCGCCGGGCCAGCCTGCAAGCCCGGGCCGACCATGTCAGCCAGGAGACCGTCACCATCGAGGCCAACGTCACCGACGAGGGCCACCTGTACGGTTCGGTGGGCGCCAGCGACATTGTCAACGCGCTCAAGGGCAAGGGTATCAGCGATGTCACGCCCGACATGGTGCGACTGGCCGGTCCGCTCAAGGAATTGGGCCTGTACCGCGTGAAAATTTACTTCGGCCAGGAAGTCGAAGGCGAGCTGCGGGTGTGGGTCGTGCCGACCGGCGAGACCGCCCAGTTCACGCAGAAGGCTGCCGAAGAGGAATCGCCCGCCGACGAGGAGTGATCCTCGCTGGTTCGAGTGACTTTGACTTCCTCTGGGCAAGTCGCCAAGCATCTGGGGTCCATCCGCGTAGCGAGCAACGCCGGATGGACCCTTTTCGCTGCGCGACGGCGTTAACCCCAGCGGCGGATGAGTTCGACGCCGACGCCCAGTTGATCGCAGATGCGGCCTACGACAAAGTCGACCATGTCGGCCAGATTGCAGGCCCCGTGATACCAGCCGGGCATCGCTGGCAGCACAACCGCGCCGGCCTGGGCGCAGCGATGCATGTTCTCCAGTTGAATGCTCGACAACGGCGTTTCGCGCGGGACCAGCACCAACCGGCGATGCTCTTTAAGATGCACATCGGCCGCCCGCTGAATCAGGTTGTTGCTGGAACCGTGGGAAATTCCCGAAAGCGTGCTCCCCGAGCAGGGGCAGATGATCATCCCATCGGTCAAGAAGCTGCCACTGGCGATCGGCGTGAGGAAGTCGCCCTCGCCGTGAAAGATCACCCGGCTGGCCAACGATTCCAGCACGTCGGGCGTCTCGGGAAAGGCGGACGCCAGCGAGTTTCGCAACTCCTCGGCAATCGGCCAGGCGGCCAGCGGGGCCAGCCACTCGTCGGAATCGAAGCGGTCGGGCGTCATGCGAAGCCCCACTTCCTGGGCCAACACCGTCCGCCCCGAGGCGCTTGCCACCAAATGGACGTGGCACTCGCTCTGCAAAAGTATCCGTAACAGCCGCAAGGCGTAAACCGCTCCGCTGGCGCCGGTTACGGCCAACACAAATCGTCGTGCCATCGGCCCGAACCCTGGTGCGTGGTGTGTGCGTCTCCCATGTGTTCTAGGCGCAAGGCGGTTGCTGGTCGATGATGGACGGCCCGCCGCGGATGTCGCGGGCGAATGTCTCCCCTCGTAGCGAGGCCAAATGAGTTCCCGCCAGTTGAATGCCCACCTGCTGCCGTCGCTCTTTGCCCCCGAAGCCCTGGCCGGTGGTGTGGCCGTGGTCATCGATGTGCTGCGGGCGTCGACGACCATCACCCATGCCTTGGCCCACGGGGCCGAAGTCGTGGTGCCCTGTGTCGAAGTCGACGAGGCCCTGGCCCATCGCCAGCGGGATCCCGATTGCCTGCTGGGGGGCGAACGCGGCGGATTGCCGATTCCCGGCTTCGACCTGGGCAACTCGCCCGGCGACTACACCCCCGAGCGGGTCGCGGGGCGGAAGCTGGTTTTCACCACCACGAACGGCACCCGGGCCATGGCCGCTTGCCGGCAAGCCCAGCGGGTGTTGGTGGGCTGCTTCGCCCACCGCGAGCATTTGGTCGATTTGCTGCGCGGGATCGGCGAACCATTGCACCTGGTGTGTGCCGGCACCGACGGAGTCATCAGCCGCGAAGATGTGCTGATGGCCGGCTGCATCACGGCCGACCTCATGCTGCGTGGGGGCCGTTGGACACTCAACGACGAAGCCCTGCTGGCCCTGGGGGCCTGGGAGTCGGTCGAAATTCTGCCAATTCGCTACGGTCTGGAGGCCGAGGTCGAGATGAACCAGGCCGATGGCCCGCCAAGCTGGCTGTCGCAGGCGCTGCTACTCAGCCGGGGCGGTACCAATCTTGCGCGCTTGGGATTGGCCGCGGATGTGATGACCACCGCCGACACCCAACTCACCATCGTGCCCGAGTTGGACCTGGCCACCTGGGAGATTCGCCCGGCCTCGCCGCCGGCGGCATGATGAGGGCCAAGCGGCGATAGGCAACACGCTCCACATGCTTGGGTTTTCTTGGGTTCACGCGGAGCCGCCGAGACGCGGAGGACGAGGGCGCGGAACCGTTGACGATCCGGTCCCGGGTTCGTTTCGAGAGCCGCAGAACGTGTTGAGTCCCGCGCAACACGTCGACGTCTTTCCGTGCCAGCAGTGCCGCGCCCAAACCCTGTAGACGAAGCAGGCAACGGATCAGAGTTTCGGGCCGTGACTGACAACCCCGCGGGAATTGGGTCACTCGCCGTTTCCCGTTCTGTTCCTCACGGTCTCCGCGGCTCCGCGCCTCCGCGTGAGCTGACACGTTCCGGAATGCCTGGCGATTCCTGCGTGACACTTCGATGAGTCTCGGTTCCACCGGTGCCGTTCCCCAACTATTGCGGAGACCTTGAGGAAATCAGCTCCGGTTCGGGTTGGCGTCGCACGACCAGCCGAAACTTGCCCGTCCGCGGGTCGACACTCAGGGCATCGACCTCGTCGATCGTGAACGTCACGTGCTCCAGATGTTTCTGGGCCAACAGTTCCCGCAGCCTGGCGTCGATCCGGCGAAGCGTCTCGGCGTGAACATGCGGTCGCAGGTCAGAATCGAGTCGGGCGCGGAAGGTGAAATGCGTGGGGGTGTCCAGCACAATTTGAAAGGCCGCCAGGTGCGGGACGAAGAACTCGGCGATCACAATCGGGTGGATGAAGTCGCGACCTCCGTCGCGGCTGGCAAACTCCAGCGGCTGTTCGGTACGGCCCACCACGTCGCGGACCAGTTGAAACGGTCCGTGCCGGCTGAGCTGGTTCATCGGCTCGAGCACATCGTCCATGCGGTAGCGGATCAACGGCATCGAGTGATTCAGCAGGTTGGTCACCAGAATGTGATCGCTTCGGAATTCAAAGATCAAATCGTCTTCAAACAGCCGCATGCCCGTGCCACCGGGTTCGCTGGAGCCCATCAGCAGGTGCTCGCTGGTGGCATAAACGCTGACGACCTCGGCACCAAATGTCTGGCTGATCAGCGTGCG
>JBJHDE010000060.1:9062-14699 GCA_050486385.1 Planctomycetales bacterium
CGCCGTAGTACATCGCTCGGGGGCGAATCGCCAAGGCTCCGCCCCGCTGCAGTTCGGCCAGGATCCGCAACGCCCCGCCATACCCACTGACCACCTTGGGCTGAAAGGCGTTCAACCCGGCGACGATCTCCTCGGTGGGACTGTTAATATCGAACCGCCGCATGTTCACGAACAAGCGGTTGATGCCGCGTTGGTTGCGGCGGCTCATCACCGCCCCGTGAAAGTGTCCGCCCATGGCGGCCACATGGGCCACGCGGGTCCGTGGCCGCGGTATCCAGATCCGCAACATATTGAGATGACCGTGGTCCCATTCTTCCGTGGAGTGAATGTAAAAGGCCACGGCCCCCGACGTGCCCGAGGTATGCACGACCAGGTATTTTCCTAAGAACAGCTCGTCGGGCTCGCGGCTCTCGTCAATGAACGCCCGCAGCGCCACGGTCGAGACGCGACGATCGGTGACGATCTCGTCGAAGTGTTCGATGAACTCGGGCTTGGTCAGCACGGGAAATTCCCCCGGCACGCAGCGTGCGGGGTCGATCCCGCGGGCGCGGACCACCTCGGCCCAGTAGGGACTGTGTTCGACGGCAAAGCCGACAAGCTGGCGGAATCGCCGCAACTGCTGGGCTTCCAGCGCCTCGCGGGATCCGTGACGGTTGGCGCGGTGGGCGCGGAGCGCGCGAATGAAGCTCAAGAGAGACATAAAGCTCACAACAGGGGAGCTGGTCGAATCAGCGCGGCGGCGGGCGGACGTGGCCCGTCGCGGTGGTGTTCACTCGGGGCGGACCGTCGCGGTAGAACGCATCCCAGTCCAGCGGGGGAAGAAGCGTCCGGTTCGCAGGGTGTATTCGCGGTACTCGGCGAACTCGTCCTTGAGGTAGCCTTCTTCGCGCAGGATCGTCGGCAGGTAAAAGCCAAACAAGATCACCAGATTCAAGGCCAGCCACAGCGAGCCGCTGGCGATCAGCAGGCCGGTGATCTGCAACAAGTTCGACGTGTAAATCGGATGCCGGATCCAGCGGTACGGCCCGGTCATCACAATTTTGGTGGGCATGTGGGCTTGGTACAGCGGTGTGTACTCGTGGGCCAGGTGCCGCATGGCGGCCACAAACAGCAGCAACCCGGCGGCCGTCATGGTCAGCCCCACGCCCAGGGTCGCCGGGTGAATGGGGTAGAGTTTCAGCAGCCAGGGGCTCGACGAGTACAGGCTCGCCAGGAAGATGCCCACCGTGCTGAGCTTGAGATACCAATCGACCAGCCGATACAGCGGCCAACGCATCATGAGCTTGCGTTGGTTGGTATCCGGTTTGGGCGGTCGCAGGTGGTACAGATACAAGAAGAACGCCAGGCCCACGAGCACGACCCCGGCGATTACCCACTCCCACTCGAACACCTTTCACCCACCGTTGCCAGAGGCCCCAAGGCCCAGCGGCGCGTCCGCCGGCCCCCGATTCCCTTCGATCCTAGCTTGCCTTTCAGTCGATTCCGAGGCGAAATGGCAGAAACCTGGGACAGGCCCGCTCCACCTTGGGCGGGGACCGGCCGGGCGATCGGCTCAACCGGCGGAACCGGAATCCCCCTGGATCACACCATGGGGAGCCCATCCAAAAGCGGGGCCACTCGGTCCGCCTGCCCGAACCTTGGGGCGTGTGTTAGACTCCTGGCTTGGGAAGCGACCGCTTCGCGGTCGAGTGGACTTCCGGCCTCACGCGGTGGGCCCCCGCCCACAGCGGAAGAGTCCGGACCCGGAACTCCCGCCCAGGTGGCGAAATGGCAGACGCAGGGGACTTAAAATCCCCCGGCCGGTAACGGCCGTGCGGGTTCGACTCCCGCCCTGGGCACTTGCCACCAAAGGACTTATGACGATTTTCGGCGAGCGGCCGAGAGGGTCTCCTGGGCCACTGTTACCAAAACTGTTAGTGGCTGGAGTCGGCCGGCGACTCGGCGTGGGGGGTGGCGGCCTCGTAGGCCGCCCAGAGGGCGTCGGCGGTCCGCTGAGCATTCTGGCCGACGTAGTATTTCATCGTCGTCTCGATCGTCTCGTGCCGCATCAGCTCCTGCAGAATGTTGGGCATGACGCGGGCTGCCCAACGCTCGCCGAAACTGCGACGGAGATCGTGGGCGCTGGCATACTTGACCTTGGTTGGGTCCTTGGGATCCGTGTGGACCTCGATCCCGGCCTTCTTGCCGATTGCGGCCAGAGTGCGGCCGGCCTGGTCGGCCGAGGACACAGAGCCGTTGCGGCGGCGTGGCCGGAAGACGTGACCAGTCCGCTGGTCTTGGGGCACCTCCAGTAGCACCTCGGCGAAGTCGGGGGCCAGCGGCAGGAGACGGTCCTTGTGGCCCTTCTCAAGGACGGCCGGGATGTGCAGCATCGGCCGTCGGCCTGTCAAGTCGACCCGCAAACGGTCCTGGCGATCCCAGGTCAGATCGAGCGATTCGCCAAGGCGCAGGCCCGAGAGCCAGAGCCCGCGCAAATAGAAGACCCAGCCGGGAGCCTCGGCATCGCCGACGATTTCGGGGACCGCGTCGACCATCCGCTCGAACTCCTCACCCGTAATCGGCCGGCCCTTCATGACCTTCCCGCCGCGGACTCGTTTGGGCATCTCAATGGTCGGACAGGCTGGCAGGAGCCCCTGCTTGGCCGCCCAACGAAGCGCGGCCTTGAGATGAGCCAGGCTGCTCTTGATGCTGCTCTCGGCCTTGCCCTGCCGCCGTAACTCGGCCGCGTAGCCACTGACCCGGGCGGCGGTCACCTCGCGCAGCCGAGCAGCCTTCACGATCCGCTCGAAGGTGTCGAAGACCCAGGCGGCCTTATGGGCAGTCGACTCGGCCAGGCCAGCAAGGACTTCGTCCTCGTAGCGGCGGCGGAACTCCGCCCACGTCGTCTTGCTGGGGTCCTTATAGGCCCCATCTCGGAGTTGCTTCTCCAACTGACCGGCTGCCCGCTCGGCGTCACGCTGTTTGGTCGTCTTGGCCGACCTGGTCTTCTTTTTACCGGTCAGCGGATCGGTCCATTGGAGCTGAAGATACTTGCGGTCGCCAAAGGCGACGACGGACACATGGATCTCGGACATGAGACCTCCGTGAGTCTGGGACATTCTGGGGCGGACTGCCCCCTCATATTGTAGGCGTCAGCAGCGGGTGATCCGGAAGCTTACTGATGCCCGCAAAAGTTTTCGGCCGCGCGGGGGCCAACGGGCCCCGACGCAAGGGTGCGAATGACTCGGCGGCGTGCTGGGATACCTATCCGGTCGGCAGCAGTCACTTTCGCACAAGGCACTGGCACGAACCACCCTCATTGGAGACTCGGGCCCAGGACTGGCCACCTCACACTCTGTTCGCATCTTCCGGGCTGAACCCAGGCCAAAGCGGCCCAACGAGTTGGCCGCGGGCTGCTCTGGGACGTGCGCGAGGCCGTCGACCCGTCGATCGGCAAGTGGACGAGGTATCGTGCCAGAAGTCGGCCTTCTGGCTGCGGGTCGGGTGAGTCAGTCCGGTTCACCCGTAGCCGCCGACCGCTTGACCGCGTGCAGGGTGCGGCCGGCGTCGTCCTTCCAATCGACCCAGCCGTTGGAGGTGCGACCAAGGATCAGGGCGGCCGCGCCGCTGGGGGTGTCGAAGGGGTGGTCCTGGGCGAAGCGGAGCTGGCGGTCGTTCTCGATGACCAGGACGCCGCTCTCGATCAGGCGGCGCTGCATGGGCAGGACCTGGGCCTGGGCGGACTCGACGACCTGCCGGCGGCAGAGGGAGCCCTTGCGAACCAGGAAGCCGTCTTCGGTCAGAGCGCCGGACCCGTCGGCATCAGGGCCGCGGGTGTGGAAGAAGTCCTGGGGCTCCGGCCGGCGGAGGGGCTCAAAGAGCGGGAAACCCAAGGCGGTCAGCAAGACTGAAAGCGAGTCGAAGGCATCCAGCAGGTCGGCCTCCATCGGCTCGGTCACGAAGGGCTGGCGGGGCGTCTGCGTGTTGTCCAGCAGGAAGCGGCCAACCTCGCAGGCCTCGCGGTGGCAGTACCACTCCAGCCAGCGGATGTGCCCTGGCGTGAAGGCCTGAGTCTTCGAGATGCCCAGCACGGCGGTCCGCCAGAAGTCCTTCTCGGCACTGTGGCGGTCCAGGCGGGTCCGCACGTCCTCGGTCTGGCCGATGTAACACAGCGGCTTGGCCTGCTCCTCGACCTCGCCGAACAGGAAGTAGACGGCGATCTGGTCCAGCTCGGGCCGGCGGCGGGCGACGGCCAGCTCGCTTTGCGGGACCAGGACGGCCTGGACGGTGCGGGTCGTCAACTCGGCGATCCGCACACCCCGCGGCTCGCCGGTCGGCAGGAAGATCTGGATCGTTCGGCCGAGACGCTCCGTCATGGCTTTCGTGCCCCCTTCCGCCCGCGGCCCCGCTTCGTCGAGCCGTTCGACCCTGCGGCCTCGCGGGCGGCCCGGATGCGGTCAAGTAGGACGGACGCCGGTTCGTCGTTTGGGTTCTGTGGAACGAGTTCGCCCCGGAAGGCTTTGGCGAGGATGGATTGGTCTAATATCTCCAAGTTTTGCCCAGCCAAATCGTGATCGGAATCGATGTTGCTTATCATCCTGGTGGCCAATTCTACTGCCGAAACAATACGAACCTGCTCCTTGAGTGGCGGACACGCGATGAGTGTCGAAGCGATTCGAGACGGGCTGATATTTGGTTGAGCTCCGCCATAAGACCTGCTTCTTATGTCTTCTGATACATGGCGAATCAGAAGCTTGATGAATCCAGGTGCAACAAACCTTGTGTTTAGTACGAATCGACCGACACGTTGGTTTAGCAACGCATCCGAGTCATCGTCATAGGTTGCCGTCTTGCCTGTTGTGGCTCCTGACATCGCGATGAGCACGTCACCTCGCTTAAGCCGGAACTCTCCAAACTGCTCTAGGAAACTGACCGGGAGTGTTACCGTGCTGTCGCTAAATGATACTCGTCCGTTGTTCAGGTCACCGATCCGCACGAGTGGTATCCCCTCGCGGCAATAACTCGAACTCTTGAAAGCGAATCCGCCTTGCACTTGACATAGGTCTGAAAGCTGCGTCCATTGCCAAGTTGTCGGAAGTCTCGGCAATCCTCCGAAGTCTCTCGCAACCAGGGTTTCATCATCAGGTTGGTGTATGCCCCTGACGTTGACCGGAGCTGGTTGGGGTTCCCCTAAACAGCCTTCGGCGCGGATACGGGCGAGGAGTTCGCTGGCGGGCTCGACGTCGGGGTGGGCGGCCCGCCAGTCGGCGGTCAGGTCGCCGCGGAAGGCGGCGGCGAGGAGGCTCCGGCGGAACTGCTCCAACAACGGCCTCACCTCGCGGAGCGCTTCCCGCGCCCGACGGCTCCGCTCCTGCAACGCCTCGATCCGCGCCACGATCCGCCGCTGCTCGGCCGAAGGGGCGACAGGAATCTCAAGTGATAGAAACCGCTCGTGCGTGAGGTTTAATCCACTGTCGTCAATGCCTGTCTTAATTGCATCGATGGCAACTTTGAGCGCTGGCGATCGCAGGATCGCCTCCAAATACTCCGGGGACACTCTGACCGGTCCCCGCTTTCCGGACCAACACTTATGAGAGCAAACCAGAGCCACCAGGGGACGGGTGCTGCTGCGCAGCAGCACCCGTCAAAACCGGAACA
>JBJHDE010000061.1:0-14688 GCA_050486385.1 Planctomycetales bacterium
GCCTCGTACACCGGCCAGGCGTTGGCCGAGTTGTTCCGCCGCGAGCAGGCCACACGCCGCCGCAGACGCTCCACACGCAAGAAGGCAACCGCCGCACCGAAACCGGTGAAAGGGCTAGAAGTCATCTCGGTGCGGGGGGCCGAGCAACACAATCTCAAGCACGTGAATGTGGAGATCCCCCGCGACGCCATGACCGTGTGTTGCGGCCTGAGCGGCTCGGGCAAAAGCTCGCTGGCGATGGATACCGTCTACGCCGAGGGGCAGCGGCGGTATATCGAAAGCCTCAGCGCCTACGCGCGGCAGTTCGTCGGGCAGATGCAGAAACCCCGGCTCGAGGGCATCAGTGGGTTGAGCCCGGCGATCGCCATTGAACAAAAGAATCTCGCGAGCACGCCCCGCAGCACCGTAGGGACCGTCACCGAGATTTACGACTATCTGCGGGTGCTCTACGCCCGGATTGGCACCCGCTACTGTCCCGAGTGCGACATCCCGGTGGGCACGCAGACCAGCGATCAGGTGGTCGATAAGATTCTGTCCCTGCCCGGCGGGACACGGTTCTATCTGTTAGCGCCCCTGGAACTGCGTCCCGGTGAGAAGTACGAGGCCCTGTGGGACGAGTTGCGTCGCACGGGTTATGGACGGGTGCGGATCGACGGTTCGACCTACGAACTGGACGCGCTGCCCAAGCTGGATCGCCGTCGCCGCTACGAGGTCGAGGTGGTGCTCGATCGGCTGGTGGTCCGCGGCAATCTGCAGAAGCGACTGGCCGATAGTGTGGAGAACGCCTTGAGCCTGGGCCAGGGCGTGTGTCGGGTGGCCGTGGCCGATGACCGACCCGAACCCCAATGGCAGGTCGTCACCTACAGCCAGCACCTGTCGTGTCACCAATGCGGGTTGAGTTTTGAAGAACTCACGCCGCACCATTATTCCTTCAACAGCAGTCTGGGCTGGTGCGAGTCGTGCGAGGGCCTGGGCACACAGACCGGCGCCAACCCGGCCGCCCTGATTGGCGATGCCAAACGGACCCTGGCCGAGGGCGCCTTGGCCTTGTGGCCCGATCTGTCCAATCCCTTGGCCCAGGCCATGCTCCAAGCGCTGTGCCAGACCCTGGGTGTTCCCGCCGATGTGCCCTACGAAGAACTGACCGCGCGGCAAAGGCGATTGCTGTTGCACGGGGGCGGCCAACCCTGGATCGAGGTCCCGCCACCCCGCGGCAAGGGGCCGCCGTTAGTACGGTTTCAGTTCAAGGGGCTCTATCCGGCACTCGATGAAGCCTGCCGCATGAAGCCCTCGCTGCGGCAGCGTTTTGATGCCTTGATCGACCAGGTCGATTGCTCGGCCTGCGGCGGTTCGCGACTGCGACCCGATTCGTCCGCCACCCGCTTGCACGGCAAGACCATCGAGACCGTCACCCGCATGAATCTCGGCGCGGCCCTGACGTGGTTCGAGTCGCTGGACCTGGCCCCACGAGAAAAGAAGATTGCCGGCGAATTGCTGCGTGAGGTCACCAATCGCCTGCGGTTCCTGGTCGACGTGGGCCTCGATTATCTCAGCCTGGGGCGGGGAGCGCCCACGCTCAGCGGTGGCGAGGCCCAACGCATTCGCTTGGCTAGTCAAATTGGCTCGGGGCTGACCGGCGTGTTGTATGTGCTGGACGAACCCACCATCGGCCTGCACCCCCGCGATAACGCGCGGCTGGTCCGCGCCTTGCACCATCTCCGCGACTTGGGCAACACCTTGCTGCTGGTCGAGCACGATCGCGAGGTGATCGCCAGCGCCGATCGCCTGCTGGATTTCGGGCCCGGGGCCGGTCAGTTTGGCGGCCAGATCGTGGCTCAAGGCACGCCCAAGCAGGTGGCCCGCCAGCGGGATTCGATCACCGGGCCGTATCTCAGCGGCAAGAAAGCCATCACCATCCCCGAAAATCGCCGAGCGATCGAGCTGGCGGGCCCCTCGCCCACGCCGGTGCTGCGGGTGCTGGGGGCGCGGCACCACAATCTGAAGCACGTGGATGTGGCCTTCCCCTTGGGGCGACTGGTGGCCGTCACCGGAGTCAGCGGTAGCGGCAAGAGCACCCTGGTCGAAGACATTCTGTACAAGGCCGTGGCCCGGCAGTTGCATCGCATCCGGGCGGTGCCCGGGGCCCACGATCGGCTCGAGGGCCTGGAGCACGTCGACAAGGTGATTCGCGTCGATCAGCAACCCATCGGCAACAGCCCAACCTCGACACCGGCCACGTACACTGGGCTATTCGATCGGATTCGCGAACTGTACGCCCAACTGCCCGAGAGTAAAGTCCGCGGCTACACCGCGCGGCGGTTCAGTTTCAATGTCCCGGGCGGGCGTTGTGAAACCTGTGAAGGCAGCGGCCAACGCCTGATCGAAATGCACTTTCTTCCCGATGTCTGGGTCGAATGCGAAAGCTGCCAGGGCCAGCGTTACACGCCCGAGACCTTGGCCGTGCGGTTTCGTGGAAAGTCGATCGCCGATGTATTGACCATGAGTTGCGGCGAGGCCCGCCAACTGTTTGCCAACATCCCGGCGATTCGCCGGCCCTTGGAGATGCTGTGCGATGTGGGCCTCGATTACGTCAAGCTCGGGCAGTCGGCTCCCACGTTGTCGGGCGGCGAGGCCCAGCGGGTCAAGCTGGCGACTGAACTGGCCCGGCCCGATACGGGACGCACGCTCTACCTGCTGGATGAACCCACCACGGGTCTGCACTTCGAGGACTTACAGCGATTGCTGGACGTGATCCATCGGCTGGTCGACCTGGGCAACACCGTGGTGGTCATCGAGCACAATCTCGACGTCATCAAGACGGCCGATTGGATCATCGACATCGGTCCCGAGGCCGGTGCTGGTGGCGGCCAGGTCGTATTTGCCGGCACGCCCGAGGACTTGGTCCGTTGGCATACCGCAGGCCCCTCGGGCAAGCCGACCAGGTCGCGGAAGCGCCGCGCGGCCAATGCGACCCCGGGGTTCACCAGCCACACCGCGGTGGCCCTGGCCCCGGTGTTGGAGGCCGGACCCTATGGGCCGCGGGCGATCTATGAACCACCCGGCCTTGAACTGGCGGACGACGAACTCACCATCCGCGCTCTAGGGGCCGAGACCAAAATGCCCTGGGAGCTGGACGGCCGGCGATGGCACACCGAGAGCCGTCTCAGCCGATCCGGCAAGCCCTGCCAATGGGACGGGCGGATCGTTGCCAGCCTGGTGGACTCTCTGGAAGATCACCCCCAGGCCGAGGCGTTGTTCAGCCCCACCGATTGGAATAGCCGCTCGACGGTCGAGATCGCCGGCCGCACCAAGACCCATGGCTGGTTTCTCCATATTCTCACCGGCGGCGAGTGGGTCGTGGATGCCAAGTTCCGGGTGCCTCGCGGAACCTTCAAACGGGCCGATCTCATCGAACAGCTGGGGCTGGTGCCCCTGGACGAACTGCCCGACATCCCCGTTTACGGGGGCGAGCCACGGGTCAAGACCAAGCAGTCGCAGGGCCCTTGGCAGGAGGTCCAAGTCCGGCTGGTGAGCTTCGACGAGGTCCAGGCTCCCGAATTCCGGAAGTTCGTCGACGAGTGCGTCGCGGCGTTCGGGCGATTGACCGTGCGGCGGGCCGAGAACCCCGAGGCCGTGATGCCCTGGAAGGTGCTGGGCGAGCGGTGGCACCTGTCGCGGAAGGGGTTCCCGGTGGGCAAAAGCCCCAAGTGGCCGGTCGAGACCCTGACCCAGCTTCGCGATTTGCTGACCGAAGTGGCCCCCGAGGCCCAATTCCAATGGACCAACCAGAAGCTGGTGCATGTGGGGCTGGAGAGCCGTTCGCAGCCGTGGGCCACGCTGATGACGAAACGCCCCGACCACGTCGAGTTGGCCCTGTCGGGGCCCAAGAGCCAGTTTCCGTTGGGGCGGATTCGCGGTCTGGCGCCGGATACCGAGGTCGATGGCCGCTCGCCCGAGTGCGACTGGGTGCGCTTGCGGTTCCGCGATCCCGGGGAAATCAATGGCGAGTTGCGGGCGTTTCTCGCCGAGCACAAAACCGCCGTTGACCCCTGAGCGGCACGGGGTCTATAACCGCCGGCCCACGAGAAGCGGGCTCCGGGCTCGCCTTCTTGGGAAAGAGTTCGGCGGCGAGAGTGCCGCGTTTCGACATTCGTGCGTCGGTCCAGCGGGCTTCGAGGTGCAGGTGGGATCCGCACCTGGGGCCGAGGATGCTGTGCCGATTGCCAAGCCGCTCGTGTCACGCCCGGTTCAGGGAGGGACGTCCCGACATGGCAAGGGATTGCATCTGGTTTGCATGGCTCGTTGGACTTGGGTTCGTTGCGATGGGCACTCCGGTGTGGGCCGATGGCCCGCCTCCGGCCGGTGCGGGCGACCCGGTTCGCACGCCGTTTGGCCCCAAGATGTTTCGGCCCAGTGGCGAAATGCCGGTGGTGGCCCGCGTGAACAATTCCAAGATTACGCGAACGGAATTGGGTCAGGCGTGTTTGAACCGATACGGTACGGAGGTCCTGGAGACCACGATCAACCGCATGTTGATCGTGCAGAAGTGCAAGGCCGCCAAGATCGTGGTCACCGAAGAGGACGTGGACGCCGAGATTGAGTCGGTTGCCAAGAAGTTCAATTCCAGCGTTCGCGACTGGCTGAAGATGTTGCGGCAAGAGCGTGACATCAGCCGCGAGCGTTATGCCAACGACATCATCTGGCCCACCTTGGCCCTGCGCAAGCTGGCGGCCCATGAATTGGTGGTCAAGCCCGAGGAGATTCGTCAGGCTTATGAAACCCGCTACGGCGAGGCCGTGAGCGTGCGGATGATTCTGGTCAAGGATCGTGCCTTGGCCGATGAGCTGCATGCCGAGGCCAAGGCCGATATCAAGGAGTTTGGTCGCCTGGCGATCAATCACTCGATCGACGAACAGAGCCGCGCCGCTGGTGGGCTGATTCCCCCGGTTCGGCGGCACGTGGGTTATCGTGAAGTCGAAGAGCAGGCCTTCGCCCTGCAGCCTGGCGACTTGTCGCCGGTGTTTCAGATTGGCGAGACCGATCCGCGGTACATGATTCTGCTGTGTGAAAAGCGGCATCCGGCCATGTACGACCGCGTGCCCTTCGAGCAGGTCGCACCGGCCATGGAAAACGGCATCCGCGAGACCAAGCTCCGGCGTGCGGGCCCCGAGGTCTTTCGCGAACTCCGCGAGCAAGCCAAGATCCTGGACCTGTTGGATAGCGAGGATCAGGCCCTGCGCGACAAGCATCCCGGTGCCGCGGCCGTGGTCAATGGCGAGGTGATCACCCTGGAACACCTTGCCGAAGAGTGCATCATTCGCCACGGCAAGGAGATTCTGGAAGACCTGATCGCCCGCAAGCTGATTGAAACCGCGGCGGCCGAGGCCGAGCTGGAGATCACGCAGGCCGAAATTGATCAGGAACTGGCGAGCACCGCCAAGCGATTTGGTTTTGAATCCGACGGTGGCGTGGCCGATGTCGCTGGCTGGCTGAAGCGTGTGACCAACGAACAGGGCATCACGGTCGAGCAGTACATGGACTGGATGATCTGGCCGACGGTGGTGCTCAAGAAGCTGGCCTACGACACGGTGCGGGTGGACGACGACGACATGAAGCGGGCCTACGAGGCGAATTACGGCCCCCGCGTGCGTGTGCGAGCGATTGTGCTGGACGATCAGCGGCGGGCCCGCGAAGTGTGGGAGTTGGCCCACCGCGATCTTTCGCAAGAACGCTTCGAGGAGCTGGCACGGCGGTATTCGGCCGATCCCACCAGCGCGGCTTTGGGGGGCGAAGTGCCGCCGATCCACCGCCACTCGGGCCGGCCACTCTTGGAAGACGAAGCCTTTCGGCTGCGTCCCGGCGAGATGAGCAGCGTGATCCAGGTGAAGGATCGCTTTGTGGTGCTGTTCTGCTTGGGGCGAACCGAGCCGATTCAGGTGGATTTCGATCGCGTCGCCGGGCTGATTCGCGCCGACATCTTTGAAAAGAAACTCCGCCTGGCGATGAGCGCCCAGTACGAGGCGATTCGCGAGCGAGCCTGGATCGACAACTACCTGGCCAACGAGTTCCAACGCCCGCGGACCAAGGGCGAGGCTCCCCGCGAGCAAGGGCCGCAGCCGGCCGGCGGGCTGCCGCGGATTGGCCGCATGCCTGGCGCTCCGGCCAGTCGCTAGACAGAGCAAAGCCCTACGGATCCTAAAACGCCGCCGCCTGAGACGCCGAATGATCGGCCTCCCAGGCGGCGGTTTTGCGTCATCTCGTGATCAAGGACTTGCGGCTGGTCGAGACGCTCAAGTGTCGAGGTCGTCGTCGAGTTCCGCGAACTCGTCGTCTGCCTCGTCGTCCAGCAAGTCGTCTTCGTCCAGATCGCTGGCATCCAGATCCGAGGTGTCCTCGGCGGTCCGCACCGGCGGGGCCAAGGGCGGATCGCTGGGCGAACCCAGCACGATCTGGAAGCTAATTTCTGGCACGTATTTGCGATTGATCGACGCGGCCACCTCCTGGCGAATCAGGCTCCGCTGTTGATCGAGCCGAGCCAGCACCTCAGCCATGTCAAAGTCGGGCCCCGGCGACATGGGTCGCAGAAGGGCCATGACATGGGTCTCGTTGGGTGCGGGCACCACCGCCTCGACCATCAGGTCGCGGAGCAAGTCGTCGCCGGTCTCGCCGCTGAGGACGTAGACCAAGGTGTGCTCGACCTGCTTGCACAGTTGCAAGGCCTTGCGACCCGGAGCCGGACGCCCCAATCGGCGGTGCATGCTGCGACCACCTCGTGCCGAGTTTCGACGGCCCATGGCGAAACCTCCAAGTCTGGGGAAAAACCCTTGGCCCACTGCTCACGCCTTCCGTGAATCCGCCGGTGGGCGGGATCCAGTCGGAAACCGACCTGCCGCATCGTAGCCGCTGGCCGGCTCGCGAACGAGACTCGCCGCGAGACCCATCGGCGCCCGACGCCCTCGCGTCGATCCCCTGGGCCCTCCATCGGCCACCGGCACCCCGGGGGATCAGCGGGAGTCCCGCAAGTCGCGACGAATCCGTTCGCCCCATTCTAGGCTCAATTGCCTACCGCGGGCGACCAGACAGCCAGGACAGTCTCGGGTCGCAGGCGGGTTCACACGTCGGCTCCCTAGATGACGTTTCGGCGGTGCTGGCTCGGGAATCGCTCGCTATCCGGGGACAGGATCACCCGATCCAGGGGGCTTAGGACCGCGGAAACCAATCTAAAGAGTGGGTCGCTGGGCGGATTTTTGCGATTTCCCGATTTTGCTGGCTGTGCTAAAAGCGTGACCACAAGGTCTAGCGACCTGACAAGGAAGTCCCCCAGTCTCGGTAAAGGAGTACCAGCGATGGCCCGCAGTCGGATTCCGCTGAGCGAGATCGACACGTTCAATCAAAGTCTCGAGACCCGACTCGAGATGAGCACCGCCGAGATTGGTCTGCCGGTGCGAACGACCAACTGCCTGGAGGAACGCGGCATCTACACCGTTCGCGATCTCCTCAACACCACGCCCGAGCAACTGCTGACGATTTCCAATTTTGGCGAGAAGACCCTGGAAGAGGTCTACAAGGCCCTGGAGAAGCACGGCTTCTACCGCCGGAGTCGCAACGACACGGTCGTGATGAGCGTGCCCATGAAGCGCCGGAATGCCAAGTAGCCTAGGGCGGCCCAATAGCCCAACCTGTGGGGAGATGTCCCCGCTGTGCTGTTCAGCCCAGCGGTGCGTAGCGGGCCACAATGGCGCGTGCGCACCGCAGGCCGTCGACCGCTGCGCTGACAATGCCCCCGGCAAAGCCAGCGCCTTCGCCAATCGGGTATAGCCCGCCGACGCCGGGGCTCTCGAAGCTCGTTCGGTCGCGGGTGATCCGCACTGGGCTACTGCCGCGGGCCTCGGGGCCGACCAACGTGGCGTTGTCTAAAAACCGCCCTCTCCACCGCGCATCCATCTTCGGCAAAGCCGAACGAAGGGCCTCGACCGCCACCGGTGGCAGAATCGCGGCCAGGTCGGTGGGCACCACGCCGCGACGGTAGCTCGTGGGCGGTTCGTCCCGTGTTGGCCGAGCCCGCAGGAAGTCGCGCGCCCACTGAATCGGCGAACGGTAGGCCTCGCCACTCAGGGCGAAGGCCCGTTGCTCCCAGATCCGTTGGAGGGCGACTCCGGCCAGCGGATCCGTTGAGGGAAAGTCCTCGGGGGTCAGGGTCACCATCAATCCGCTATTGGCGAAGGGGCTATCGCGGCGAGAGAGGCTCATCCCGTTGGTGGAGAAATACCCGGGCTCCGAGACGCTGGGGATCACCTGCCCGCCGGCGCACATACAAAAGGTGAACACATCGCGGCTGCCGGCCCCAACCAGCGAGTAATCGGCGGCTCCCAGCAGCGTCTCCCAGGGTTGCGGGCCGTATTGCACGCGGTTGACCTGCTCCTGGGGCTGTTCAATCCGCACACCCAGTTGAAAGGGCTTGGGCTCCATCGGCACACCCCGTGCCGCCAGCATGGAGTAGGTGTCCCGTGCGCTGTGCCCGATGGCCAACACCACCAGGCTGGCGGCAAGTGGCCCCTGATTGGTCTGCACGGTTTGGATGCGACCCGCCTGGATTTCCAAATCTTCGACCCGGCAACCAAACCGAAAGCTGCCCCCACGCCGCTCAAACGCCTGCCGCAGGAGCTTGACCACCGCCGCCAGGCGGTTGCTGCCCAGGTGCGGGCGAAGCTCGTACAGCACCGAGGGCTTGCCCTTGTGGTCGGCAAAAAGTTGCAGCACTCGGGCGACTTCAGGACCGGCCAGCCGACAGGTCAGCTTGCCGTCGCTGAACGTGCCGGCCCCGCCCTCGCCAAACAGGTAGTTGCTTTCGGGGTCGATGGGGCCACCGTCTTCCAAGGCCCGGACATCGCGGATCCGCTCGCGCACTGGTTGGCCGCGTTCCAGCACAATCGGCTGGAAGCCGCTGTCGGCCAGAAACCACGCGGCGGCCAGGCCCGCCGGGCCGCTTCCCACCACGATGGGTCGTTCTCGTAGCGGCTGCTGGCCGGCCTCGGGCCACTCGAAGCGGTCGGACTGAAACGGCTCGACCCGCACACCGGCGGGCAAGCCCCCACGCCGGGGCTGGGCCCGTTCGGCCGGCAACGGAACCTCGGCCGAATAGACAAACTCCAGGCGGTGCTTGTTGCGGGTGTCGAGGCTCTTCCGCAGCAATCGCCAACCGGCCAAGGCGTCCTCGGGCACCCGCAGGGCCTGAGCCAGCCGACGCGGCAGCTCGTCCTCGGGGGCATCCACCGGCAAACGGAGATTCGTGACGCGAAGATTCATCGGGACGCCGCGGCGGAAGAGAGTGGAATCGCGATTCTGGGCCGGAGTCCATTGTATCGGCCCTCGCCCGTTCGACGACGGCAGGCGATGCCGAGCCGGCTCAAGCGGTGCGGTTGTTCCGGTCGATGGACATTGGACGGTTGGACTGCTTCGTCGGACCCGGGAGCCCCACGGTTTGCGGGCGAGCTGACGCCCAGGTCGCCGTGACCGCGATGGGTGGGCTCCCGGGAATTGGATGTGAGTGGAAGACGCACCCCAGCGAGAATCTATGACAGCCAAGCCGAACGAGTTGACATTGGGCTTCCTGACGGCGGTGACCCATCGTCAGTTGGGATCCTTTGGCGGGTATCTGGTCCTCAACAAGATCGGGCGACCGCTGGAGTTCCATTGCACGGCCCCGATCCGGCCCTCGCGGGCCCAGGAGATTCTTTACGGAAACACTTTGCAAGACTACCTTTACGGCGACGTGCTCGCCCAAACCCTCATCGAGCGCAGCGTGCTGGCTCCTACGGTGGTTTGCACCGATCGCCGTGCGATGCTGGCCGTGCGTGCCGCCACCAAGATGCCGGTCCTGCGGATCCTGAAGGACGAGGCCGACCCCAACGCCGGCGATGCCGAGAACGAGCTGAATCCCGATCGCCCCGACGAGGGCTTTCGGTTGGGGGTCAACCGGGTGCAGGTCGCCGCGGACTTTCCCGAAGACCGCTCGTTGGCTGCCGAGGTGTTGGGCGACTTGGCCGAACGCTTTGACCTGTCCGAGCCGTTCGCGCGGATTCGCGAGGCCATCAAGGAGGCGCAGACCAAAGCGTCGACCGCCGTCCAAGCCGCTTGACCTGGCTCGCCGGATCGCCGCCCGAGGGCCCCAGCCCCCCGCATATGGCCGCCGCCGTCTCACCGGCTGGCCATTCTCATCGGCCGACATGGCTGCGGTGGGCGTTGGCCCGCGGGCGATTTTCCCCTGAATTGAGGAGTCCGCGATGCTACCCTTCTTCGCCCCGCGGTCCAATGGCCCCGTTGATCGGCCGCCCAGTCCCGCGCCCGTTGGACCAGAACGGATCGATCAACGGGCCGTGCCGCAGCCGCACTTCGAGACGCCGTCCTCGTTCACGCCGGATCCCCTCGCCCAGCCGACTCACGCCACCGATCCGAGTCACACCACTGATCCGTCGCCCGAGGCTGGGGCGGAGCCGATGGTCACGTTCCTGGACGATCCACTGCCGCTGGCCGTGGAGTGGGACACCGATGGCACGTTGAGCTTGCTGGGGCCGGGCTCCGTCGAGGTCGAGCGGGTGGCGATGCTGATTGGCCGACCCAAGTCGATTCACGTGCCGCTGCGGAAGCGGCCACGGGTCAAGGTCTTCAGTCTGAGCTTTCCGCCGGGCGAGTCCGGACCGAGCATCTTGCGACCTCCCCCCAAGCCCGGGCAGGAACAAGCCGACTCGAAGGCCCGTGGCGGTCAAGCGGCCCCACCCGGCGGCAATCCCGCGGCGGCCCAACCAGATAGCCAGGCGAGGTCGACGCTACCGACCAAGCCCGAACGCTACACCCGGATTAAACCGCCGGGCGACCTGGTCAAGTTGGAAGACCGCTTGCAGTACGTGTTGCAACCGCCGCTGGAGGTGATTTCGGCTCACGAGAACGTTGAGTTTCCGTTTGATCCGTTTCCGTATCAACTGGAAGGCATCGCCTTTTTGTATCCACGGACGGCCGCCTTGCTGGCCGACGAGATGGGTCTGGGCAAGACCATGCAGACGATTTCGACCATTCGTCTGTTATTGCGCAGTGGCGAAGCCCGACGGATTCTGCTGATTTGCCCCAAGCCGCTGGTGTTCAATTGGCTGCGTGAATTTGCCTTGTGGGCGCCCGAGGTGCCGATCATGGCCATCGAAGGCGACGGAGCCAAGCGCCGCTGGCAATGGCAACTGAGTGACGTGCCGGTCAAGCTGGCCAATTATGAACTGTTGCAGCGCGATAAAGACCTGGTGCTCAGCAGCGAACCGTACGACCTGGTGGTGGTCGACGAGGCCCAACGCATCAAAAACACCAGCAGCACCACCGCCGTGATTGTCCGGGCCCTGCCCAGGCGACGGAGTTGGGCCCTGACGGGAACTCCGGTGGAAAACTGCACCCAGGACCTGGTCGGCATTTTTGAATATCTGGCCCCGGGCTACCTGTCGCCCGACATGAAGCCCCGGCGGATGGCCGAGATGGTGGGCGAGTTTGTGATTCGGCGGACCAAGGACCTGGTGCTGACGGAAATGCCGCCCAAGATGTATCGGGATGAAGAGCTGGAGCTGACGCCGGCCCAGTTTGAAACCTATCAGCGGGCCGAGGAGTGTGGGGTGATCAAGCTCAACGAGCTGGGGGCCGAGATGACCGTCGAGCACGTGTTCGAGCTGGTGATGCGTCTCAAACAGATTTGCAACTTCGATCCCATGACCGGTTCCAGTGCCAAGGCCGATCGGCTGGTGGCCGAGTTGGAAGAGGTCGCCGCCAGCGGGCAACAAGCGCTGGTGTTCAGTCAGTATGTGACGGCGATTGAAGAACTGGCCAAGCGCTGCAAGGCGTTTCACCCCTTGCAGTATCACGGAAAAATTCCGCACAAGCAGCGGCCGGAGGTGATTGATACCTTTAAGGCCAACAAGAAACACAAAGTGTTGTTGATGAGTTATGGCGCCGGCAGCGTGGGACTCAACTTGCAGTTCGCCACGTATGTGTTCTTATTCGACCGCTGGTGGAATCCCGCGATCGAGGATCAGGCGATCAATCGCGCGCACCGGATTGGCGCAGCCGGGCCGGTGACGGTCACGCGCTTTATCAGCTCGGCCACGATTGAACAACGGATCGACAAGGTGCTGGAAGATAAGCGCGATCTGTTCAATTCCATCTTCAATAACGATGCCCCACCCCGACGGCTGAGCTTTACCAAGCGCGATCTGATGGGGCTGTTCAATTTGTGTACCGCCAACGGGCCCATCAGCGAGGCCGCCTGACGGTCCCTGGGCCTCCACGATTTCAACGGTCACAGCAGCAGCGCCCCGAGCGGGATTTGAACCCGCGGCCTCCACCGTGACAGGGTGGCGAGCACTCCGGACTGCTCCACCGGGGCGAATGGCGGTTTCGTTTCTGGGACAACGATCCACGCCGCAACGCTCAACCGCGCCGCGATCCCCGATCGGAATCATGGGCCGTGGTCGCTTGCGTGGCGTCGGTACGGATCTCGGGCGTCATGGCGCTGGCTTCGTAGCGAGGAACTCGGACAGGTAATCGCAACGAGTCGGACGGACTGACAGTCGGACAGGCCCACGAATCGTTCAGGTTCGCTTCCGGTCGCCGCTGGCGAGCGGAAATCCTCATGGAACCGCCGACAGCGAGCACGAGCGATTGTTCGTTGCGCGGCGGCCCCACGATGCCTGGACAAATGTTTCACGTGAAACATTTCCCCGCGGTTCGCTCCGAGGGCCATCAGGCCGCGAACTGAGAAGTTGGACGTAACCTGTTGTGGTCATTGACCTTGTCGCATTCGTTGTGGCCTTGCTGGCTTTCGCGGTGGATGCGTCACCCTTCACCTTTGCGAGTGGCTTATGGGTGTCCATGCGGAGGGGCAGGCAGGAAGCGCGGTGGATTGCGAGAAACCCTTTTTTCCCGGAACGCATCTATGTATGTTGATGAATCGTGTGTGATTGTTCCCCCCGGCTGTTTGGGAGGCTCGGTATGTTGGACATCGTCTTAGGGCGTTCGCGGCGGAGTTGGTCGCGGCGGCAGGCCTTGCAAGTGGGTGGCCTGGCTCCCCTGGGGCTCAGTTTGGCCGGGCTGCTCCAACGGCAAGCGGCGGCGAGCGAGGCGAGCATCACGCCCCGGGCAAAGAACGTAATTCTGGTGTTTCTGGGAGGCGGGTTGAGTCATCACGACTCGTTCGACCTCAAGCCCGAGGCCCCGGAAGAGATCCGCGGCAAGTACCAGTCCATCGACACGGTCGTGCCGGGACTGCGGATCGGCGAGTTATTGCCCCAGATGGCCCAGGTGATGGACCGACTGACCTTGGTCCGGAGTGGGGCCCACAATAACGATCATCACGAGACCGCCACCAATTGGGTGCTCAGCGGTCGGTTTGGCTCGCCGTTTGGCGATTACCCGGCCTTGGGAGCCGTGGCGGCTCACGAGCTGGGCTTTCAGAATGTGCTGCCCCCGTATGTGGCCATTCCCAAAAATCCCTCGTTCACCTGGGAATTGGGCAAAAGCGCCTTCCTGGGCGGCCGCTACGAGAGCTTCAAAACCGGCGATCCCAACGCGGGCAACTTCCAGGTCCGCGACGTCGCCCTCAAGCGGGCGCTGCCCAACGACCGCATCGACCGCCGTCGCCGGCTGTTGGATGCCGTGGACCAATTGGCCGAACGGGTCGAGGGCAGCGATCAACTGACCACCTTCGACGATTACCGCGAGCGGGCGGCTTCGATGATCCTGTCGACCGAGGCCCGCGAGGGCTTCGCCATCGATCAGGAAGCCGACGAGCTGCGGGAACGCTACGGCCGCAATACCTTTGGCCAGAGCTGCCTGCTGGCCCGGCGGCTCATTGAGCGGGGCGTGCGGTTCGCGACGGTGACCTACGGCGGCTGGGATCATCACAAGGATATTTTCCCGGGCCTCGACAAGAAGCTGCCCGAGTTTGATCAGGGGTTCTCGGCCCTCATCGAAGACATGGACCAGCGAGGCCTGTTGGACGAGACGCTGGTGCTGGCGATGGGCGAGTTCGGGCGAACGCCGGTCATCAACAAAGACGCCGGCCGCGACCACTGGGGACCGGCGGCCTCGATGCTGTGGGCCGGACCCGGCATCGGCCGGGGGGCCGTGTTGGGCTCGACCGACAAGCTGGGGGCCAGTGTCACCAGCCGACCGGTTTCGCCAGGCGATGTGGCCACCACCTTGTTGGAGTCGCTCGGCATCCCGTCGCGGAAGGCCCTGGCGACGCCCGACGGCCGGCCGATCGATATTCTCGACGAAGGCGAGTTCGTCCACGAGCTGTTCAGCTAACGCTGGGGGGATTGGCTCGTCGATCGCGGTGGGCATGGATAGACTTCGCCGAGGACCAGTGAATCTCGACTCGGTAGCAAAGCATCATGCAAACGGCAATTTTCGGAGCGGGCTGCTTCTGGGGGGTGGAGGAGCGGTTTCGTCAGACGCCCGGCGTCGTGGCCACCATGGTGGGCTATGCGGGCGGACACGTGGACAATCCCACCTACCACGAAGTCTGTAAAGATCTGACCGGTCATGCCGAGGTGGTGCAGGTCGACTTCGATGAATCGAAAGTTGACTTTGCCGAGTTGCTCGAAGTGTTCTTCGACTGCCACGATCCCACCCAGGTCAATCGCCAGGGGCCTGATG
>JBJHDE010000062.1:0-14628 GCA_050486385.1 Planctomycetales bacterium
GATTCGCACCGGCTGCGAAGGACTGGCCCCGCCGTGTCGCACGGCGTTATCAAGTAGCTCGCGGATCAGCCGGCGGACCCGATCGGCATCGCCAAAACACGAAGGCAACCCCTCGCTGGTGACCACGTCGCTGGGCTGGCCGAGTTCCTCGGCGGCTTCCAAGGCCAGAGCCGCAAAGTCCAGTGACCGTGGAGCTAGCTCCATGCGGTACAACCGCGAAAGTTGCAGCAGGCCCATCAGCAGGCGTTCCATCTGCAAGGCCTCCTGCTGGATGTAGTCGGCGGCCTCGGGCATTTCCTGTTCGATCAGTTCGTGCAGCCGGTCGTGGGAGGCCGGCCCGCCGCCGCCGCTGGCACGTTCAGCAATCAGGCCGCGGGTCTCGTCACACAGCAGCTTGACCTCCTTGGCAAAGCCCAACACGGCCAACAGCGGTGTGCGGACATCGTGGCTGGCGGCGTAAAGCAATTCGGCCAGGGCATCGCGCTGTTCGGCGATCATCGCCCGTTGGCTCTCGATGCGGCGGCGGAGTCGGGCCTGCCGATTCAGCAACAGCACCGCCGCCGCGATCGCCCCGCCGGCGACAATCCAGGCCAGGGCGAAGGGGTCGAAGGGCGACTCGGCCGAGAGGTTTGCAAGAATTTCGGGCAGGCTGGAGCGGAAAGTCCCGAAATAGGCCATTAGCACGGGGGGTTCCAGGGCGAGAGGGAACAACAACGACTTGCCGACATGGCAATCGGCGACCAGACTAATAGAGACAGCGGAGATGAGGGACTCGTCAACCCGAAGACTTTCGGCCTCCACCCACCGTGGCGGGTCGCCCAGGAGTGATGCGATGATGTGTCCAGGGGGGATGTTGGAACCACGGCCGTGGGCTTGGGCTCCGGCGATGTTGCTGGCCGCGGTTTTGGTGACCACACCGGCGGTGGCCCAAGACCAACCGCTGCCACACCAGGCCGAAGCGCCCACCAACGAAGATTTGTCTCGCTATCGCGACATGCGACAGTCGGGCCAAATGGCCAATCGCGCGGTGCTGGAAAAGGTCATCCGGCACGAGTTGGCCAAGCTCACCCGGGCCGACAACTACGCCGATTTCGGCGAGATTCGCAAGGCGCTCAAGTACGATCACCTGCTGCCAGCGGGTCGGGCGGCTTCGAACCTGACCCACACGGCCATGGTCGAGCTGATCCTCGAAGTCTGCCAGCAAATTCTGGCCGGACAGTATCCGGCCTTCTCCAAGGTGATGGCCGCGCTGCTGATTGGCGATCTCAACCAGACCGAGGTCGGCCTGTCCGGCACGGATCCCCCGCCGACGCCCTTTCAACCGGCCTTGGAGGTCTTGCTGAACCTGGCCAATGACGAGGCCCAGTTGCCCGGCGTCCGCGTCGCGGCGTTGTATGGCATCGATCGACACGCCGGGCTGGGAATCCGCAACAGCCAAGACCAATTGCAAACCCAGCAGGTTCTGTTGCGAATCGCCCGCGGTGGCGAGCAGACGCGCGGCTCGTACATGCGGCATCGGGCCATCCGGGCCTTGGGGCGGATGGGCACCGCCGGCGAGAACGGCGCCATCGCCAAGACCTTGCTGGAGATCGTCGACAACCGCGACCTGTCGCTCATGATGCGAGCCGAGGCCTTCCGGGCGTTTGGGTTCATCGATCAGACCGAGAATGCCGCCGATACGCCGGTGTCTCTGGCGCTGCGAGGGGCCAATCTGGTGCTGGCCGCAGCCGATCAGCGGGGCCGCGATTTCTGGGACCTCCAGAAAGTGCGGGTGTTGCAGCAGGTTCTGGGCTATGTGGAATGGGGGCTGCTGGGCACCCAACAGGACGAGCGGGCGCTGCGCCAACTGTTCAACCACCAGGTCGAAGGGAATGTCCGCGAGAATCACCCCAACGGCGGCATCGTGGCGGCGGCCGATACGCAGGCCCAGGATGTGATCGTGGGCATCAATCGCCGCTTCGAAAGCCTGCGGAACCTGATTTTCGACGTCGAAGATGTTGACCCGCGGCAAGTGACCGCTCAGATCGATCAGATTCAGCGGCACATCCGCGAACTGGAGAACGAACAGCGTCCGCAAGCCGAGGAATGAGCCCGGTCGCCCGCGAGTGACGCCTTACTCACCCTACCCCCGACCCGGTCGCTGGCCCCCTGGCTGTCGACCGGGTCGGGCTTTTCCCTTCCTTGGTGGGGTGCGGTTGGGGAGCCTGAGGCCATTTGGCAGGGATTGCGGGCGGGCACGATGTGGGCCGTTCCTTGACGTCTCGGCCTAGGGATTGCTAGATTCCAGCCTCCGAAGGCTGCCCCGGCACCGCCTGGTTGGCGAGCCTCTTTCTGGCCCCGCCGCTGGAAAGCACTCGGAACCGCGGTCCCCCCTGGTGTGCTGACACCTCGATCCGCTGGCCGCGACCAGACATCGAACACCGTTTATGGCGTCGTGCGAGGGCGTGGCTCATTGGCGAGCGGCGTCCCCCCGACGGACCGATTCTTTCTTGACCTCGTGTGGAAAGGGAAACCCCACCCATGGCCGTAGCCACCAAGCATGTGTATTACTTCGGCCCCTCGGGAACCGATGGCAGCGCTCAAATGAAGGAGCTGCTCGGTGGCAAGGGCGCCAACTTGGCGGAAATGACCCGCATCGGCCTGCCCGTCCCCGCGGGATTCACCATCACCACCGAGGTCTGCACCTACTTCTACGATCACGGCCAGAGCTACCCGCCCGAGCTTCGCGACCAGGTGGCCGAGGCCATGCGGCAGATGGAAAAGGACATGGGCGCCAAGTTTGGCGACGGCGAGAATCCGCTGCTGGTGAGCTGCCGGTCGGGCGCTCGCGACAGCATGCCAGGCATGATGGATACGGTGTTGAACATTGGCTTGAACGACACCACGGTTGAGGCGCTGGCCAAGAAGAGCGGCGACCCGCGTTTTGCCTACGACTGCTATCGCCGGTTTGTGCAGATGTACGGCGATGTCGTGCTGGAGATGAAGGACTCGGACCACAAGGAAGACCCCTTCGAGCACCTGCTGACCGAAAAGCGGAAGGCCCACGGGGTCGAGCACGACCACCAACTGTCGGTCGAGGCGCTCAAGGAACTGGTCGCCGAGTTCAAGAAGCTCATCAAGGACGAGACCGGCCACGACTTCCCCGACGATCCCATGGAGCAGGTGTGGGGCGCGGTGGGCGCGGTGTTCAGCAGTTGGATGAACGACCGAGCCATCGTCTACCGCCGGACCTACGGCATTCCGCACGAGTGGGGCACCGCTGTCAACGTGCAGAGCATGGTGTTTGGCAACCTGGGCGACGACTGTGCCACCGGCGTGGGCCTGACCCGCGACGTGGCCTTGGGCGAAGCGGGTTTCAACGGCGACTACTTGATCAACGCCCAGGGCGAAGACGTGGTGGCCGGCATTCGCACGCCGAAGGTGATTGAGCAGACCCTGGAAAAGGACATGCCCAAGTCCTACGCCGAGCTGGTCGAGGTCTCCAAGAAGCTGGAGAATCACTACAAGGACGTGCAGGACATTGAGTTCACCATTCAAAAGGGCAAGGTCTGGATCCTGCAGACCCGCAATGCCAAGCGGACCGGGTTTGCCGCGGTGCGGATTGCCGTGGACATGGTCAACGAGGGCCTGATCGACGAGAAGGAAGCCCTCAACCCGCGTCGTTGTCCGGCCGACGGCCTGAGTCAATTGCTGCAACCGCTGTTTGACCAAGACGCCAAGGCCAGCAGCACCCTCTTGGCCACCGGTATTGCGGCCGGCCCCGGCGCGGCGACCGGCGTGATTTGCTTTCATGCCGACGAGGCCGAGGCCCTGAACCAGCAGAATCCCGATCTGCCGATCATGCTGGTGCGTCGCGAGACCAGCCCCGAAGACCTTCGCGGCATGAAGGCCGCCAAGGGCATTCTCACCGCGTTCGGCGGAGCCAGCTCGCACGCGGCCTTGGTCAGCCGCCAGATGGGCAAACCCTGCGTGGTGGGCTGTGGCGAACTGAACATCAACTACAACACCAAGACCGTCAGCGTCGGCGACACTTCGCTCAAGGAAGGCGACTACATCTCGATCGACGGCTTCACCGGCGAAGTCTTCGCCGGCAGGCTCAAGACCCTGCCCAGCGAAGTCACCCAGGTGCTGTTCAGCAAGACGATGTCTCCCGAAGAGAGCACCGTCTACAAGCAGTTCCAGCAGATGATGGAATGGTCCGACAAGTACCGCAAGCTGGGCGTGCGGACCAACGCCGACCTGCCCGATCAGGCCGCCCAGGCGATTGCCTTCGGGGCCGAGGGCATTGGCCTGTGCCGCACCGAGCACATGTTCTTCGATCACATCGTCGAGTTTCGCCGCATGATCCTGGCCGAAGCGCCCAGCGCCAAGCTGCTCAAGCTGCGCAAGGATCGTGGCATCTCCACCGTGTTTGTCACGGGCGACTTCGACGACGAGGTCATGACCGAACGCGAAAAGGCCTTGCAACCGCTGCTAGGCTTCCAACGCGACGACTTCTACGGCTTGTTCAAGGCGATGGCTGGCAAGCCGGTGACCATCCGCTTGCTCGATCCCCCGTTGCACGAGTTCCTGCCGCATGAACCCGGCAACCAAAAGGATCTGGCCGACAAGCTCAAGGTCGATCTCGATCGCATTCAGCGACGCGTCGCTGAACTGCACGAGTCGAACCCGATGCTCGGCCACCGCGGTTGCCGCCTGGGCATTGTGTATCCCGAGATCACCGCCATGCAGGCCCGGGCGATCTTCGAAGCCGCCTGCCGCTGCAAGCAAGAGGGCATCGACGTGCTGCCCGAAGTCATGATCCCGCTGGCGGGCTATTTGACCGAGTTCCGCGACCAGGAGAAGATCGTCCGCCAGGTGGCCGAAGCGGTGTTCACCGAGCAGAAGCTCAAGGTCGACTATCTGGTCGGGACCATGATCGAGGTCCCCCGAGCCGCCCTGCGAGCCGACAAGATTGGCGAAGCCGCCGAGTTCTTTAGCTTCGGGACCAACGACCTGACGCAAACGACCCTGGGCATCAGCCGCGACGACTACAAGGGCTTCATCACCCACTACCTGGAAAACGACATCTTCCCCGCCGACCCGTTCCAGACGATCGACCAGGACGGCGTGGGCTACCTGATGCGGCATGCCGTGACCGAGGGCCGCAAGACCCGGCCCGACCTCAAGATGGGCATCTGCGGCGAACACGGCGGCGACCCCAACAGCGTGATGTTCTGTCACACGATTGGGCTCAACTACGTGAGCTGCTCGCCGCTCCGGGTACCGGTGGCCCGACTGGCGGCCGCCCAGATTGCCGTGCTCGAAGGCAAGTGATCGAGCCCGGACACAAACGACCGGTCACGGCCAGCAAGCCGCCCCACTGAACCGCAAGCGATCCCGCAGGCCCCTCGGCCGGCGGGATCGCTTGCCTTTGGCCGTGGGGAGGCCGGGGTCGGAAGAGTGGGCGGACTCAACGCCTGAACAATTGTTTCACGTGAAACAATTTCGATCGTCGGTGTGCCACTGCTTGCTTACTGGCAAGCAGTGCTGGAGACGGTTCACGTTGCCCGGAATGGTCGTGATTCGACTCGACTATTCAACGTCGATCGGCCTAACGCTACGGTTCACCTGCCGGCGGGAGATGACTTTCCATCCGAACACGCCCGGTTCCGCCGATACACTACCACGGCTTGTTCGCCCTTTCTTTGTGTTCTCACGGAGGCACGGAGCCACGGAGAAGGCTTCACAACTCGCCGTGGACGGTTCGGGTCGTGCCATCCTTCATCAAGGCTTCTCCGAAATTCAGCAAGGACCCAAGTTTCATTCCAGTCAAGCGGAGGTAGGTGAGCCGTTGCTTCTTGTGAGCTGGATGAACTTCTCAAACATCTCCGTGGCTCCGTGGCTCCGTGAGATAATCCGTCCGGGAGCCAACGCACTGCTTACCAGCAAGCAGTGGCACACTTTCTGGTGATGCAATGGCACTCGTTCGGGCAGGTCCTGTGTCCGCAAAATGTTTCTTTGTCAGCACTTACGGAAAACGACCCACCCGGGTCGGCAACTTCAGGGGCCGCCAACGATCCCAATACCTGAACAATTGTTTCACGTGAAACAATTCGATCGTCGGTGTGCCACTGCTTGCTTACTAGCAAGCAGTGCTGGAGACGGTTCACGTTGCCCGGAATGTTCGCGCTTCGACTCGACTGTTCAACGTCAATCAGCATACCGCACTGCTTGCCAGCAAGCAGTGGCACACTTTCTGGTGAAACAAGGCCACCCGTCGGTCATCGACGAACCCAAGAGCCATCGGCAGGCCCTGTACCTGAACAATTGTTTCACGTGAAACAATCGCGTTCGGGTCGAGGAGCAAGCCTCCGAGGGGAACGAACGAGGGGGCCTGGATTCGCTAGCTTGGGGGAGTCGTGTCGTTGGGACGATTGTCCTGCTTCCAGACCCGCCGCTTGGCTTTGAGTAGCCGATCGGCGTAGCTTTCGGGCTGGTCTTCGATGTCGGGCGTCATTTCCTTCGCCCGTGCCGGTGGCGAGTCCGAACGGCTGGCGAGCGGCGATGGGCTGGAGGTTGGCTCGGCCGCCGGGGCCTCGGGGCGAATCTCGAAGCGTCGCCCGCTGACCTCGGTGGCCTCGGCGTACCGCGAGCGGGCCTCGGCCTTCTTGGCCTTGAGTCGCTCGAAGTAGACGTCCGGTTTGTCCTCCCGCGAGCCAAACAGTCGTTCGCGGACACGGCCCAGGGTCTCGGGAATCCACCGCACGCCGAGCGCAACCCGGCGATTGGCCACGTCCAGGAAGAACACGCAGCAGGCCAGCCCCACGAACCAGGGCCAGGCCGGTTGCTGGCTTTCGGCCAAGGGCAGGTCATGCCGGAAGGGTGTCTCGTCGCGGGTCAGGCCCACCGGACCGGCCGATCCGTCGATCATCCGCCCCGCGCTGTGCCCATCCACTTGCAGTTCGGCAAGCGCCCGAGCCAGCGGGACGTTGGTTTCTTGAACGCGGAACTCGTCGCTGTAGGGGATGTCGACGCCCAAGCGAATGGGCGCGGTATCGGGGCCTGGAACCAGGGTCACCAGATACGTGCCCAACTCGGGTGCCGGAAAGCGGCCGACGTAGCGACCGGGGGCTTCTTGCTCAACGGATAGCGTCTGGCCTTCCTGGCGTCCCGGGCCCGAGACCATTGCCGCCATGGCCTGAAAATTCAGAAAGCGGTTGTCTTCGCCCAGGGCGGTGACAACCAGCGTGACCTCGCCATCGCGGACCAGGGTATCCACCAAGAACTGCCCAGAATCGGCCGTGGGCCGCATGGCCCCTCGCACCAGTTGGCTGAAGAACTTGCCATAGCCGTCCCAGCCGGTCCAGTTTGTCGCCCAGCGGGCCCCGGTATCGGTCGTCAGGGCGACGGCTCGGCCTAGGCCGTAGCGCCACTGAGCCAGAATCGTGCGGTTGGCCTCGGTCGCCTCGCCCAAGGGTTCAGGCGCCAACAGCGAAAGCTCGATCAAGGGGCTATCCTTGATGGTGGTCATCACATAGCCGGTGATCGGCGGCAATGGCAGCGGCAAACCGGCGAGGGCCTCGGTGCTTTGCACCGCCTGGGGCGCGAAGCCTTGTTCGTTGCGGTGAACGGGACTTCGCGTCACGATCTCGGCTTCTTTGGTAAACACCCGCGGCAGGTTGCGGGGATTGTTGACCTTGTAGAACTTGCCGCCGCCGGCCGCGGCAATCCGTTGGCACAAGGCGGCATCGGCCCCGGCGCCCACGGCAATGGCACTGGTGGTGATGCCATGCGAGCGAAGCATCTGCCGAGCCCGCTGGACATGCTGAGCCGGCGGCGTGTGGCCATCGGTCAGCACGATCATATGGCGGACGCTGGCTTCGCGGGCCCGCATCAGATCGCGGTAGCCAATCTCCATGCCGGGCATCAGGTCGGTGCCGCCGCCTTCGACGATGCGGGCGATCTGCCGCTTAATGACCGCCGGATTGCTGACCCGCGTCAAGGGCACTACGACATGCGGATGGGTGTCGAAGGCCGTCACCGAGACGAAATCCCGCGGGCTGAGCATATCCACCGCCGCGTTGGCCGCCGCCCGGGCCATAGCCATGTTTTCGCCTGCCATCGAGCCGCTGCGGTCAATCACCAGGGCCAGGGCTCCGGTGGGCATGGTTTGAATGTTCTTGATGTGGAAATCCACCGGCAGGGCTTCTTCCAATGGGCTGTCGTTCCAGCCGCCGGCGCCAAAGCTATGGGGCCCGCCCAGCACAACCAGTCCGCCGCCGGTATCGTGCGTGTTGCGGACCAGCATCTCAAGTCGGGTGTCGTCGATTTGCCGCTTGGGCACGTCCGCCAGAATCACCGCGTCAAACGCTTGCAAGTCGGCCAGGGAATCAAACGCCTGCGAGGCCGGGCGGATCTCGACCTCCATGCCCTCGCTTCGCAAGCGATCGGCCAAAATGGTGTGCTGCCCCTGGTACTCGGGCTCATCATTCTCAATCAGCAGCAGTCGCGCGGTGCCCACGACATGCACAAACACCCGACCGGCGTTGTTCTGCGTCACGGGGTCGAGTTCCGGGCGATCGGCTAAGAACTCGGCCTCGAAGCGGTAAAAGTCGGGCTCGTCGATCTTCATCGGAAACCGCCACGCGCTTTTGCCCGGCGGCGCCTCGACCCGCTGCAAGTCCTCGTCGCTGAACACAATCCGCTTGGTGCCGCCGGCGGTGCTGTAAATCAACAGCCGTCCGCCGACCGGCGTGCTTTGGTGCGTGTTGTTGAGCACCACGCGCAGGTCGAACGGCTCTTCGCGGCGGACATCCGGCGGCACTGAGACGCTTTCGACCAACACCTCGCCGGGATACTCGTAGACCACCGGCACCACGTCGATGCTCACGCCTTCGCTCACTGCGCGGCGGGCGGCCTCCAGGCCATCGCCTCGGGTCTGGTTGGCATCGGTGACAATCACAATCCGACGCGCCGTTTCTGGCGGAAAGCTGGCCAAGGCCAATCGCAGCGCCGCGGCGACATCGGTCTGATCGGCACTGATGCCCCGAATGGCGTCGGGCGTGCTTCGCAATCGCGGATCGGCAGCGAATGCCGGAACTTCCACGGCCGCGCGTTCACCGAACACAATGACGCCGACGGCATCGTCCTGTTGGCGATGTTCGGCGGCCAGGCGGTTGACGTACTCGGTCATCGCCCGCCGCTGCGGCTCGGGGATGCTCCGCGACTGATCCAGCAGAAAGTAGACCGTCAACTGCGTGTTGGTCGTGACCCACTGGACCTCGGCCAGGGCGATGACCAAAGCCGCGAACACCACCGATCGCAGCCCGATGGCCACCATGCGCCGACTGCGGCCCAGGGCCTTGAGGTTCCGCCAACTGATCCACCACATCCAGGGCAACAGCAGCAACAGGGCCAACCAACCGGCGCTCTTGAAGCTCAGGGATGTCTCCAGCATCAGAATGCCTCAGAATGGAGAAGGTCGCGAGTGTGGCTGCCTTGCGAGGCTGGCCAGAGGAGCCAACATCGCCTTATTCTATCACGAGACCCTCGCCCGGTGGACCGGCCGTGGGGCGGATTGTGCCAATCGCCGGTCGCCGCCCTGTTTTCCAGCCAACATCGCTCGGGTGGGAATTTTTATCGCTTGGTCAATGCTTGATGTCACCCAAGGCTGAATTTGCCGCCCCGGCGGACGCCCACGCCCAGCTTCGCAATCTGCTGGCCGCAGGCTTGTGGCTCCAGCGGCTGAACGAGCCCAGTCCCGAGGTCGTGTCCCGTGCCGTGGCCTGGGTCAGCCAGTTTGCGAGCGAGTACGAATGCCTGCCCCCGGTGGGATTGCTGGCCGATTGGGTCAGCCTGTTGGTGCCCGAGGGCCCTGGTCAGCCGCCCGCTTCGCCCGAGGTGGCCTGGTGGCCTGCCGAATTGCGGCGGTTTTACGAAGACGCCGTCCTGGGCCGCATGGCGGGCGATTCCGGTGTGCTGGCCGCCAGCGATGCCCTGCGACGGCTGGACGCCAGGCATCGGGCCAGCGCCGTGGTCTGGCTGCTGGGACGAATCGGCCAGCGAATCCAGTGGCCGACGATTTCGGTCAACCCGGCCGTGGTTCGCGGTCTTTGCGGCGAAGATCCCAACCGGTTACTGGACGCTGGTTGGGCGATGTGGTCCACGCCTGGCGGGGCCGATTCGGTCGCCCAGGCCCATCGGCAGGCGGCCCAAAGAATCTTGGAATTGCCCAAGCTCCTGGACGACGCGACCCTCGACGAGTTGCGATCTGGGGGCTCAGCCGCCGGTAGCGGCGAGCGTTTGGCCCTGAGACAGCTTCGCGACGCGATCGAGCATCTTGAGGCCGATCGGCCTCGGCTGCCCCGAGCGCGGGGGGCGTCCCAGGCGGCTTGGCAGGCCCATCATCTGGCCGACGAGTCGAGTTTTCCCATGGGCGGCTACGCGACGCTGGCGGCGCGGGGACCGTTGGAAAGCCTGTTGCCCTCGCAACTGGCCTACATGGAGCCCGACCAGCGGCCCGACCTGTTCGATGTGGCGTTCCTCCACAACGAACTGCTGTACTACAGCCGCGACGAGAGCCCGGCCTTCCGTCCGCGGGTGCTCGGCGTGGTCTCGCTGGCCAGCGACCTGGTCGACACGCGGATCAAAGACCCGGGGCTTCCCAGTCAGCGGATCGTGTGGATTGTGGCCGCCGTCGTCGTGGCGATCCGCCAGCTTGTCGCCGGCTATGGACGGGAAGGCTCCCGGGGGGTCGGGGGGGTACCCGGCGCGGTACCGGCCGCGGGCGGTCGCGCTGGGGTGTTGGAGCCCGAAACCGGCTGGATGCGGCGGCTGCTGGCGCGCGAGATCGCCGCCGGCGTGGTGACGCTGCTGGAATCGCCCGAGGCCACCTGGCCCGAGCAGTACGCGCGGCTCGGGCGTCGGGGGGGAGCTGCCCGGGTGGTGGAATGCCGCTGCCAGCCGCAAACGAATAGACACGTGGAGTCCCCGCGGTGCGGCTTGCAATTTGCATCGCCTCAGCCGACGCTGGAAGGAGAGCCGCTCGGGCGACTTCTCCCAGACTCTGGGGATGCGTGGAGCCCGTGGCGGGAGCTGGTCGCCCGCATCCTGGCATGGTGGATCGGAACGCCTCGATGACATTATCGCTCTTGTTACCAGCGTGCGTGGCCGCCCTGACCGTCTTGGGCACCTTTCTGCTTGCCCTGGACGATGGCGATTTGAGCTTGCCACTGGTGGCGGTGTTTGTGGCCGTCACCAGCGTGTACCTCACCGACCACAAGCGTTGGTTCAGGCTGCATCCCAGCGTGGCCAACCTGGCCAGTATTGGGGCGGTCGGCCTGGCAGTCTATCGGCTGGGAGCCGGCGGCAGCGTGGCCTGGCTGATGGCCGTGGCCCACCTGCTGGCGTATTTGCAGTTCGTGCTGCTTTATCAAGAAAAAGACACGCGGCACATGTGGCTGATTGTGACCCTCAGCCTGTTTCAGGTGGCGGTGGCCACGGCGCTCAACACGGCGCTGGGCTTCGGGCTGATGCTCACGGTGTATTTGCTGGTCGCGCTGGCGGCGATGACCTTGTTGAGCCTCAAACGCGAGACCATGCGGCATCGCCCCGCCCGCGACGAGACCGAGCCTTCGACCCGACGGGTCAGCCATGTGGTTCATGGCCTGCAGGGCAATGCTCAACGGATCCGGTTTGGGTGGCCGTTTGTGCGTCGTGTGGTGAGCATGGGCCTGGCCTGCTGGATGGTGGCCGTGCTGGTGTTTCTGCTGGTTCCGCGACTGGCACGCACTGGCGTTGGCCAAACATGGGGCCAGAACCAGTCGGCCGGTCAGCGGATGGTGGGCTATTCGTCCTCGGTCAATCTCAATTCGCTGGGGCCGTCGCTGCAGAATCGGCAGACGGTCCTGCAGCTTTGGGTCAATGACGAGTCCACCGGCGAGGCGCTCCGCTTCGAGGAGCCGCTGTTGATTCGCGGAATGTTACTGACCGACTACAACCAAGGCCAATGGCGGCGGAGCCTGTCGGCCTTGCAATCGGCGCGCTCGATTCGGCATCCCGTGCCCGCCGATGCCCCGGGCCGGGTCGTGCGTCAGACCATTGAACTTCGCCCGCTGGAAACGCCCACGATCTTTGGTCTGTGGCCCTGGGCCATGGCCGAGTTCCGCGGCGATGTGCTGATGGACGACCGCGAGCTGCTGCTGGCCCGACCCTCGCGAACGACCAGTTCCCAGTTTCGCTACGAGGCGCTGACCTGGGGTGTTGAGGATTTGCGGCAACCCCGCGAAGTGGCCCATTTCGATTTGCGTCGCCGCTTTGTTGGGCAGCGGGAATTGGCCGAGCTGGTTCCGGGCCGGATCGATGCCGACGACTACCTGCGGCTGACGCGGATGCCCGAAGATCCCCTACCGTCGGCCGATCGGCTAGCCCGCGAGTGGGTCGATCCGCTGCCCTTGTCGGATGAGGGTTTCGAGGCCGATCCCCGCATGACCGAGACCGCCCAGCGTCGGGCCCGCGCCGCCTTTTTGCTGGAACAGTACGAGCGAATTCCGACGGCGGCCGTGCGTCATCGGGCCCGGCACATCGAGCAGCAACTCGCCTTGGGCGGGCAATTTGAGTACGCCCTGGGTACCCGGATCCACGACACCAGCATCGACCCCATCGAAGACTTTCTGGCCAACCGCAAGTCGGGCCACTGCGAATACTTTGCCGCCGCCGCCGCCATGATGCTGCGGAGCCAGGGGATTCCCACCCGTGTGGTCGTGGGCTTCAGTTGTGACGAGTTCAACGAAGTTGGCCAGTTCTATCAGGTCCGGCAAGCGCATGCCCACAGTTGGGTCGAGTGCTACTTGCCCGGCGGTCGCTGGCTGACCCTGGATCCCACACCGCCGAGCGAGCGACTGGAATGGCTCGAACAGCTTGAACCCAGTGTGCCGTTGCTCACCGGAGTGGCCGACTATCTGGAGTCCCTCTGGAACGGCTGGGTCCTGGGCCTGGATCCCGATCGGCAAGACAAACACGTCTATCGCCCGTTGCGGGCGGCCTTGGGGCAATTGACGGCGACCCTGGCCGATCCGGACTTTTGGAAATCGACGTGGGGCGAATTCACCAAGCTGTTTCAGTTTGGCAGCGGGCAGGCCTGGACGGCCTGGTTGAACTGGCAGGGCGTGGTGTTTGTGGTGGTGGTCTGGAACGTGGTCTATCTGGGCCGCAAGACGTATCTGACCGTCACGCAGTTTGTCCGCGAGGGAACGCCCCTGGACTGGCAACCCAGCCAGCGCGACCCGGTGATGGGCCTGTTTTCGCGGCTCGAATTGCTGCTGGCCCGCTACGAGGTGTTTCGCACGGCCAGTCAAACGGCCCAATCTTTTGCCCAAGATGCCGCCACACGGCTGGCTCGGGCTCCTCGCTTGTTGGAAGTGGCCCACATCCCTGGAGAAATCGTCCAGGCCTACTACCAGGCGCGCTACGGCCAACAGTACACCCCGCGGCTGCGGGCCGGCGAGTTGGAAGGGCAGCTCCAGCGCTTGGAGAAATCCCTGGAGAAGGCCGCTCGCGAGACCGCCGATCGCGGTGGCGAACTGGCTCTGTGAGGCCGAACCACTTTACGGCGACCAGTCCGCTCGGCTCGGCGGGTGTGGGGCAGCCTCAGAATTGACCCCCACAATGCGAAACCGCCAGCCTCGAAGTCCGCGATTTCCGCGGGGTCGAGGCTGGCGGGCGCTATCTAATCCGGGGCGAACATCCTGCACACGCCCACGGGTTGCTCCGCGACCGAATCACACAGTGTATGGGGCCCTCCCTGGCGACACGTTCGGTCAGCGGTCGTAAAAGCTTATCAGCCAATGTCCTTGCGAGTGCCGACCAGCGACTTGATCCGCTCGGCAAGCAGGGCCACGTCAAACGGCTTCTTGAAGGTCTCGTTGATGCAGGTGCGATCGAACTCCGGGGTGGAGTCGTCGTCCGGCAGCAGGGCGATCAGGATCACCTCGGTAAACTCGCGGTTCCGCCGAAGATTCTGGCAGATCTGCAAGGCCTCGGTGTGGCCGATCGAGAAGTCCACCACGATGCAGTCGGGGTGGAAACTCTCGGCCTGGATGCCCGCTTCGAAGCCGCTGCCGGCATTCTGAAAGCGGAAACTGCGGTTCTCGGGCAGCTCTTGGGTCAGGTTCTCGTAGAGCACCTGATCCTGTCCGACGAAGAGCACCTTCCCCATCGCCTCATCTTCAAGCTCTCCGAGCGGCATGCCGTTCTCTTTGAGGAACTTGATGAGGTACTCCCGGGGAATACGGCGGTCTTGGCTGCCCGGGATACGGTATCCCTTGAGCTTGCCGCTGTCGAACCACTTGCTCACCGTGCGGGGCGCCACCTGACAGATCTTGGCCACCTGTCCGGTTGTTAGTACTTTCATGCTCATAGTAGGCTCTCCAGTTCACATCTGGCTTGGCTAGGGAACGTGCTTTGCCGGGGGGTACGACGCTGGCGAGACGTCGACGGTGACAAAGCTTAAGGCCCCCGTCCGTGCCTGTTGGGGGAGCCGGCCTGGTTGTTCCGTCATCCGCGCTGTGGGTCTGGCCGGGCCGTAGGGCGGCAGCAGACGTCTGGGTCGGGGCGGGGTGAATCTCAAAAAAAAAGTCCTGGGCCGAG
>JBJHDE010000063.1:0-10038 GCA_050486385.1 Planctomycetales bacterium
CCGAGGCACGCAGACGATCAAGCTGCAACGGCCTTCCTTGAGTGCCCGTCGAATCTCGTGACCGGTCAGGGTCCGTGGCATGACAATGGCCACGCCCAGCTTGAGCGGCGCCAAGAGCCCAATCACCAACGGATACACATGATGCAAAGGCAGGGGCAGCAGCACGCGGTCGTCGTCGTTCAGTGGGATTTGTTCATCGATCACCTGCAACTGATAGGCCAGGTTGCCATGGCTCAACGGCACGCCCTTGGGCGGCCCCGTGGTGCCCGAGGTATAGAACAACACGGCCGTCTCGTCCGGTTCGAACGACTCCCGCGATTCTTGCGGGCGACCGTTGGACTGCTGCATAAGTTGGCCAAGCGTCGTGACGTCAGGCGATTCCTTGCTGTCATCGGAGGCCTGCGGCGGCTCGCCCATGAGCAGGATCCGGGCTTCGACCGATGTGCCGCACTCGTCGATCACCTTGGCCCCACTGGCCGTGGTGATCACCAGGCGAGGCTGGCAGTCGTCGAGCACATGCGCCAGGGTTTTGCCCGTGAGTTGGGCGTCGATGGGCACCACCACGCCGCCGGCGCGCAGGATGGCCAAGGTAGCGAGGGCCCACTCGGCCCGCGGGCCAGCGAACACCCCGACGTGGTCTCCACGCTCCAGCCCCTGTTGGCTGAGGCCCTGGGCCAGCGTGTTGCTCTCTTGGGCCAGGCGGGCGAAGCTCCACTCGTCGAAGCCCTCGCGTTGGAAGGCCAACAGCGCGGGTCGATCGCCGTATTCGTCAAACTGGTCGAGCAACGTATCGAGTGTCTTGGTCATGGTCGTTTTGGTGGGAAGTGGGGGGCTTGCATCGCCGCACACCACGGTTCTTTCTGGGGGGCGATTGAACATTGAGCGATCCGACTGGTCGGAAAGCCACCAGGGGGCACGTGCGGACACCACCGCCGTCCGAGGCGTCTCAATGCGTTCCGCAGTCGTACTCACCTGATGCAATCGGCGTTCCGTCAAATGCAATCGGCCTTCCTTGGCGGACCGATGGCATCGGCTATCGCCCCACCAATCCGGCATGGGAGTTGCGGGCCCTTGTGCGCCAGGAAAACTCAAGCACGGGGATTGGCGGCATTGTTCCGCAAGATCTCGTATCCACTCCGCGCGTCGCGGACCGCGGCAACTCCCGAACCGCCACTCGCTGACGAGGATCAACGTGGCCTCCCCCTCCTCACACGCCGACACGTCGAACGGGCCGCTTGAAGGCCTGTCGACGAAGAGCTACTGGGGGTTGATGGCGGCGCTGTTCCTGAACGCCTTCAACGACAATGTCTTCCGCTGGTTGGTCGTGGGCGTGGGGGTCGATCTGCTCTCGGCCGAGGATCGCACCTGGCTGGTGGCCCTGGGGTCGTTGCTGTTTCTGCTGCCCTTCATTGTGTTTATGGGACCGGCGGGCTATCTGAACGACCGCTTCGGCAAGAACCGTGTGGTCCTGGGCGTCAAGGTCATGGAACTGGTGCTGATGATCGGCGGCAGCGTGGCCATTGCCCTGGCCGCGGGCCTGGGTGACGATCCCGATTTCACGTGGTATCTGGTTCTGCCGGCGCTGTTGGCCATCGTGTTTCTGATGGGCACGCAAAGCGCGCTATTGGGGCCGGCCAAATACGGCGTCCTGCCCGAGATTGTCCGGCAGGACCTGCTGCCCAAGGCCAACGGCATCATGGCAGCGCTGACGTTCATTGCGATTGTCATCGGCATGATGGTCGGCCACATGCTGGGCGGGCTGTACCAGCACGATCACTTCTCGGGCGTGGTGGTCGCCGCCACGACCCTGATTCTGATTGCCGTGATCGGACTGTTCGGTGCCGTGCTGGTCCGCCGCCTGCGGCCAGCCGATCCCGACAAGCCCTTTCCGTGGAATCCCTTCGGCGCGGCGCTGACCAACCTGAAACTGATCTTCGCCAGCGTCGCGATGACCCATGTGGCGCTGGGGATCGCCTTTTTCTGGTCGCTGGGCGTGCTGACCATCAACACCCTGGAGATCTACGGCGAGTACACGCTCGAACTCAGCGAGACCGGCATCGGCACGCTGCTGGCCATCCTGACCTTGGGCATTGGTCTGGGGAACGCCACTGCTGGTTGGATCTCGGCGGGGCGGATTGAACTGGGGCTGGTGCCCTTTGGCGCCCTGGGCATTGTCGTGGCTTCCAGCCTGCTGTGGCTGTTGGGCGAATCGCTGACCGCAGCCTATATCGTGTTGTTCGTGCTCGGGCTGACCAGCGGCATGTTCGAAGTCCCCCTGGCCACTTACTTGCAGCGAAAGACCGAACTGCACCTCCGCGGCGCGGTCATGGCGGCCAGCAACTTTCTCACCTTCACCGGCGGTGTGCTGATCACGGGCGTCTTCTATCTGCTGGCCGGCGATCCGATCGTCATCGACGACACCAGCCTGGGTGTGCCCCTGGGTGCCGAGCCGCTGACCATTTTCCTGGTCATTGCCGGCATCACCCTGCCCGTGCTGCTGTACATGCTGTGGATCCTGCCGCTCGAATCGGCACGCTTCGTCGCCCGGATCGGGTTGTCTTGCCGGTACCGCATCACGGTCGTGGGAGCCGAGCACCTGCCCGACCGCGATGGCGTGCTGATCCTCTGCCGCTCGACCCGGCCACTGGACCTGATCTTGCTGGGCGTCAGCGCCCCTCGACCGCCCTGGCGGATCTATGTGGCCGAGCCGTCGGATTCGTGGTGGATTCGGCAACTCGGCGGCATGCGGGCGTTCGATTCCGACGCGGGAGTCGAGAGCCTCCGCGAGCCACTTCGCGAAGGGCGTGTCGTGGGCTTGGCTCTTGGCGATGGGACCGACCCGCAGGATGTGTTGGCCGCGCTCGAGTCGGTCGAGGTGCCCAAGCTTGCCGTGCAGGTGGATCAGGTGACCGATTCCACCAACGGTGGCCTGCTCGGGGGCTGGCTGGCCCGTTTGCGACCCCGCGTCGAGGTCCGTTTCACCAAAGCCATCGCAGACGATGAGTCCGACAAGCGGGATGCCCTGCGCGAGCGGCAAAGCTCAGCCCATTTCGATTGATCCCCCGCAGGCCAGGGAAGGAACACGGTGGTTGGCAAGCAGGTGCCGGGGGTGTGCCACTGCTTGCCTGCTGGCAAGCAGTGCTGCTAACCATTCACGTTGCCAGGAATGGTTACGCTTCGACGCGACTTTTCAACATCAATCAGCCTACCGCACTGCTTGTGACCAAGCAGTGGCACAATTTTTGATGACGCAAGTGTCCCCGTCGGCCCGCCCTGAAATACTCCGAGTGATTTGCTAGCCCTCGTGGCTGACCGATGCGGCTGGGTTCGGCAAACAAGGCGTGATCGGGGACCGACCACGCCTTGCAAGTTAAAACCGTTCTACGATGTGCCGTGCGGTCAGGCGGGCGTCTTGGGACGGTCGCCCCAGCGGGGCGGCAGACCTTGACGCATGAGCGGTTCGCAGCACACCTTGAACTTCTTGCCGCTGCCGCACCAGCACTTGTCGTTGCGGCCGGGCTTGGCGTCCTTGGCGAAGTTGCGGATGGTCTGCACCTTCTGCGGTGGGGCGCCGGCCTGCTGTTCTTCGGTGTCCTGGCCATTGCCGGCCACACTGGCCACGCCCGTCGGGGCTTCGGCGTGAATCGCCTCGGCCTCTTGATAGATTTCGCGGGCGGGTTGCTGCTCGGGGACGATTTCCATGCGGAAGACGATGTCGGTCACGCGGTCGGCCACGCCCCGCCACATCTCTTCGTAGATCTTCATGCCTTCCCGCTTGTACTCGACCTTGGGGTCGAGCTGGCCGTAGCCGCGGGTCGAGACCGCACTGCGAAGATACTCCATGCTTTGCAGGTGCATCTTCCAGGCTTCATCCAGGGTATCCAACAACAGCCGCCGCTCGGCGTAGCGAAGCTCGGGCGAGTAGCGTCCCTCGACGGCCTGACGCAGCCGCATGGCCAGCTTGTCGCGGGTCAGTCGGCTCATCTCGTCGACGGTGATCGAACTCCGCAGGTTCTCCCGCAGCCAATCGGCCAGGCTATCCAGTTTGCCTTGTCCACTGTCGGCCACGCCCGCGGTCAGATTGCTCGTTCGCCCCTGGACGGCGGCGTCGGCCGAGGCAAACAGCTCGGCCACGCGACGTTCGACCTCCTGATAGGCGGCCTCGGCGCGGCCCATGTGATTGCGGCAGGCCGTTTCCAGGACCTCGCGGATCTCGTTGCGCTGTTGGTTGCGGAAGTCCTCTTCGGAAAGCGTAGCGTCGAACCGCTGATTGGCCCACTGCCGGCAGCGATCTTTGTCAAACCGCGTGGCCGCTCCCTGATTGCTGGTCGCCTGGGCAATGCCATAGCTGACCGGCAGGTCCAACTCGCGGCGCTCGTAGGTCTCGCGGGCCAGCCTGCGGAGCATTTCTTTAATCGCCGCGGGATCGGCCTCATCCGGCGGTCCCTGGTGCAGGTCTTCGATTGTGAGCTTCGGCAGATCGAACTTGCGACCGGCCCACTCGACGCACGCCCGCAGACCGAAATCGGGGGCCAGCAGTTCGTGGCCCTCGCTGAGGTCGACGGCGTTGAGACCGGCCCGGACCTTGTCCATGAGGTGGTCCAGCAGGTCGTCGCGGTCGATCCGCTTCAGCTCGTGCTCGCGGAGATTGAACCCGAAGCGGGTGTTGGCCCAGCGGGTCAGGGCGTTCCAATTCCACTCGGAGCGCTCTTCGTCGTCGGCGGGCAGGTGGCGATCGAGTTCGTCTTGAATCAGGTCCTCGGCACGGCTCTCGGCCACGACCTTGGCCTGGTCGATGGCTTCTTCGAAGTCGCAACCCACGAAATCGCGGCCCTCCAGCGGCACGCCCAGCTTCTCGCGACTGCCGGCGAACAGGGCAAACGCCTGCGGGCCGAACTCGCGGGCCAGGTAACGGCTGACCTGCTCGTCGATCTGGGAGTCGACCATCTCCAGGATCAGGCCCTTGGTGGTCACACCATCGAGAATGCCCTGCCGGAAGCCATAGGTTCGCTTCCGCTGCGAGTCCATGACCTCGTCGTATTCGAGCAGGTGTTTGCGGATCTCGAAGTTCCGCTCTTCGACCTTGCGTTGGGCGGCCTGGATCCGGCGGCTGACCATCTTGCTTTCGATGGCCTGATCGTCAGTCATGCCCAAGCGGCTGAGGAACTTCTTGGTCCAGTCGCCGATGAAGATCCGCATCAGGTCGTCTTCAAGCGACAGATAGAACCGGGCACTGCCCGGATCGCCCTGCCGACCGCACCGACCAATCAACTGCAAGTCGATACGGCGGGCCTCGTGCCGCTCGGTGCCGATCACGTGCAGGCCGCCCATCGCGGCGACCTCGCGGCCCTCGACTTTCATGTTCTCGCTGACTTCAATCTCAGCGACCAAGGCGTCCCATTCCTGGTCGGGCACATCCAGCCGCGTGGGATACTTGTCCTTGAGCCGGGCCCAAGCCAGGGTCTCGGGATTACCACCCAGCACGATGTCGGTACCACGGCCGGCCATATTGGTCGCAATGGTCACGGCCCCACGGCGACCGGCCTGGGCCACGATCTCGGCTTCGCGTTCGTGGTTCTTGGCGTTCAGCACCTGGTGCTTGACGCCGCGGCGATCGAGCAGGGCGCTGAGTTGTTCGCTCTTTTCGATGCTCGTGGTGCCGACCAGAATCGGGCGGCCGTGCCGGCTGACGCTCAGCACGCGGCTCTTGGGCAGGCTGAGGCGGTGCTTCTGGCTCTGCCCGGCGGGTTGGATGACCACTTCGTCGCGGTTCTCGCTGACGATGTGCCCGACCTTGAACTCGTCGGGATCCTCCTTGGTCGGCTCGACATCGACCACGTCGAACTTGTTGACCCGCTCGATCTCGTCGACCACCGCGTTGATCTTGGCCTCTTTGCTGGCGTAGATCATGTCGGGATAGACGGTCCGCTGGAGATCGCGATTCGTGGGAATCGCCATCACGTCCAGTCCGTAAATCTTGTAGAACTCGGCGGCCTCGGTCATGGCCGTACCGGTCATGCCCGCCAGCTTGTTGTACAGCTTGAAAAAGTTCTGCAGGGTGATGGTGGCGAGCGTCTCGGTCTCTTGCTTGATTTTGACGCCTTCTTTGCACTCGATGGCCTGGTGCAGGCCGTCGCTCCACTGCCGGCCGTACTGTTTGCGGCCGGTGAACTCGTCGATGATGACGACTTCGTCGTTCTCGATGACGTAGTTCACATCGCGCTTGTACAGGTGATGGGCCTTCAAGGCGTTGTCAATCAGGTGCGGCCACTCCATGTTGCCGGCGGTGTAAAAGCTCTCGACACCGGCCAGCCGCTCGGCCTCACGGACACCCGCGTCGGTCAGCAGGGCGTTGTGGTCCTTTTCGTTGACCTTGAAGTGTTCATCCACCCGCAATTGCCGGGCGATGCGATCGGCGTCTTTGTAGCGAGCCAAGTCGCGGTTGGCCTGCCCCGAGATGATCAGCGGGGTGCGGGCCTCGTCGATGAGGATGTTGTCGACCTCGTCGACCACGGCGTAGTGCAGCGGCCCTTGCGATTGCTGTTGATTGCTGGGAAAGCGGTTATCGCCGCGGGCGGCCTGCCGCATGTTGTCGCGGAGGTAGTCGAAGCCGAACTCGTTGTTCGTGCCGTAGGTGATGTCCTTGGCGTAAGCCTCTTGCCGCAGGTGGGTGGGCATGTGGCTTTGGATGGCGCCCACCGAGAGCCCCAAGCCCAGGTACAGCGGGCCCATCCACTCCATATCGCGGCGGGCCAAATAGTCGTTGACCGTCACCACATGCACGCCCTTGCCTTCCAGGGCGTTCAGATAGGTGGGCAACGTGGCCGTCAGGGTCTTTCCTTCACCGGTGACCATTTCGGCGATGTTGCCCTCGTTGAGCACCATGCCGCCCATCAACTGCACGTCGTAATGCCGCATGCCCAGCCAGCGGAAACTGGCCTCGCGGCACACGGCGAAGGCGTCTTCGAGGATGTTGTCGAGCGACTCGCCCTTGCCCAGCCTTTGCTTGAGCACGTTGGTCTGCTCGCGGAGCTTCTCGTCGCTCATCGCCTTGTACTTGGGCTCCAGCGCGTTGATGCGCTCGACCCGTTTCCGCAGACGCTTGATGACGCGATCGTTCGACGAGCCCACCAGCCAGGTGAGTCCACGCTCGAAGCCCTTGACCAACGCGGCAAAGAAACCGCTGATGATCTCCCAAATCCGTTCCAGCGTATCCATCGTGCGGCATTCACGAGGTTAGGGGAGCTAAGGTGACGGGTACCGTTTGCCACCACGGCAGGCAGCCCCAGTGTGATGTCGAGCACGGTTCCTTCGCCCGCGACACCCACGGTGTACCTCGGCGTTGGCCGACTCCCCCCGGGTCGGTGCCCTGTCCGCGTTGGGCGGTCAGGGGCGATTCCGCCCCCTGTGTGGGGAGTGGTCAGCGTAACTCTCGGCCCGTCTTTTACTTGAGGCAGTCTATCGGTAGGATTTGATAGGGTCAATATCGCCGACCTAACCCGCACAACCCACCAGATTGCACCAAAAGCTCACGGCCGCAACGTGTTGCGTTCACCCTCGCACTCCGAAGCCCTCGACCGCGAGCCGCCGAAATCCCGCCGGCTCGACGGCCAGCTCCTGTTTTTGGGCACCGGAACCAGTGTCGGTGTACCGCTGATTGGCTGCGACTGCCCGGTGTGTACCAGCAACGACCCCCGCAACAAGCGGACCCGCTGTGGTGTGGCCATTGGCCTCCCCCAGGGGACGTTGCTGATCGACACCCCCACCGATCTTCGGACCCAATTGCTCCGCGAGGGGATCGCCCTGGCCCAAGCGGTGGCCTACACCCACGCCCACGCCGACCACACCCACGGCATCGACGAGCTGCGGGTGTTCACCTTCTGGAATGCCCAACCGGTCCCGCTGTATTGCGAGGCCACGGTCGCCGCGCGGCTCCGCGAGTGCTTTAGCTACTGCTTCCAGAAAACGACGTTCCGCGATACCAGCCCGGCCTTGCCGCAGCTCGAAGTCCACCCCATTGGCACCGAGCCCTTCTCGTGCCTGGGAGCGACGATCCAGCCGATCCGCTTGATGCACGGGCGTTTGCCGACCTTGGGCTTTCGGATTGGCAACGTGGCCTACTGCACCGATGTCAGCGAGATTCCGCCCGAGAGCCTCCAGCGGCTGACCGGCCTGGATGTGCTGATTCTGGACTGCCTCCGTGATGAGCCGCCCCACCCGACGCACCTGACCGTGGCCCAGGCCATCGAGTTGGCCGAGCAAATCGGCGCGCGGCGGACCATTTTCACGCACATCTCGCACTCGCTGGATCACGAATCGACCAACCGTCGCCTGCCAGCAGGAATGGAATTGGCCTACGATGGCATGGTCGTGCCGCTGTCGGGTGGCAGTCCGGTGTGGACACCCGACACGGCGCGGGTCACCACCACCCCGCGGCCAGTGCTGTTGCGACCGTTTGAACCCGACGATCTGGCCCCGATCCGGCAACTCAACGACAGTGCCGTGCCGGCGGTAAACGCCATGCCGCTGGAGGTGTGGCAACGGCTGATGGAACAAGGCTTCTGCCGCCTGGCCGAGAACCAGGGGCAGAGTGTGGGCTTTGTGCTGGCGTTGTTCGAGGGGCTGGATTATCCCAGTCTCAACTACCGCTGGTTCAGCGAGCGGTACGAGACGTTTCTTTACGTCGATCGGATCGTCATTGCCGACGGGCAGCGGGGCCTGGGTCTGGGCCGCTTGCTGTATGACGAACTGTTTGCCGAGGCCCGCCGACGCGGACTCCGCCGGGTGCTGTGCGAAGTGAACGTCAAGCCCATGAACGATGGCTCGCTCCGCTTTCACGAGCGGTTGGGCTTTCAATCGGTGGGCGAGCAAGAGACCGAAGGCGGAACCAAGCGGGTCCGGCTGCTATGCCGCGAACTCGACTGAGAGACGATCCGCCGCCGGCTCTCGCAGCGCGGGTGTGCCACGGCTTGCCTGCTGGCAAGCCGTGTTGCAAGCGGTTCACGTTGCCTGGAAAGGTTGCAGTTCGACACGACTATTCAACATCAATCGGCCTATCGCACTGCTTGTCACCAAGCAGTGGCACACATTTTTGATGAAGCAAGGGCACCCGTGCGAACTCGACTGAGAGACGATCCGCCGCATGCTCTCGCATCGCCAGGCCTCGTCAGCGGAACGAGAACGTCTCGCGAATGTAGCGGTAGATGATTGAGGCCAGGCTCGTCCAGCCGCAGTCGATCTTGGCTTCGCCCTGGACGCCCAGGACCAGGTTGGTGGGAAACTGCTCGGGATCCAGTGGGACCCGGGCCTGGTAGCTGGTGATCTCGGGCCGCTCGTAGCCGCCTTGCCGATCGGTGCGGGTCTGCAGGGTGCCACCGGCCTTGGCACTGATGGCCTCGGGGGCGACTTGCAGCTCGCTCTCGGCGATTTCGACAATCGTCCCGGTCATCCGCACGCCCGGCAACATGTCGAACTGCATCTCAACGTGTTGGCCGACGGCCACAAATTCGATGCTGCCCTGTTCAATGACCAGCACGGCTTCCAGATTCCGCGGGTCGCCGATTTGGCAGATCATGGTGCCGGTCTCAATGAACGCGCCGACGTTGTGGGGTTCCAGGGGCGTGCCGGTCCAGGAGCCCAGCTCCTTATTGTTCGAGCGGCGGTTGTCGGGACGCCGGTTGCGGGGCGGAAGCACCACACCGGAGGTCGGAGCGCGGATGGTCAGATCCTCGCGATCCTGCTTGCGGCGTTCGAGCTGCTGCGTGAGGGTCTCGCGATTCTTCTCGGCCTGGGGAATTCGCACGGCCACCTCGGGCATGCCACCACGGCGGAGGTTCTCCAGGTTCTGGATGTACAGGGTTTGCAGATCCCGGCGGGCTTCGAGATCGAGGATCTCGAGGTCGAGGGCGGGGTCCGACAACTCGACCAGCACATCGCCGGCCTCAACCTGTTGGCCCGGGCGGACGTTGATCGAGACCAACTCGCCGGGCACATTCACAAACACCTGCCGGGCCTCGACCCGGTCGTACAGGCTGGGGT
>JBJHDE010000063.1:10048-14596 GCA_050486385.1 Planctomycetales bacterium
GCCCTGGTAGGGCTCGACCACCAGGGCCGTGAACACCCGGCGGGGCAGCGGCATCCAGAACACCGCCGCGATGAGCGTGCAGATAATGGCGAAACTCACGGTGGCCCGAATCGGTTTCACTTGACCCAACCTCCCCGGAACCCAGAAGAATTTGAACAGTTGATACAACGGCATGATCACCAGCCCCGTGAGGCTCATCAGGGCAATCATGTGACCGATGATCTGCAAATTGTACGGCTCGAACACTTTGTGCAAAAACCACAGAATCATGGCCAGCACGAACCAGCGATACACGTTGCTGGCCACGGCGTAGGCCACGAAGCCGCCCCAGTTCTTTTCCGGCAAGAACGGGTCGGGCGGAAACTTCAGGCCCAGCAGATACTTACCCATGGTGCGGTGCAGCACCGTCCGCGACTTCTGCCAGAGATTGGGAATCTCCATGTAGTCGCTGAGAATGTAGTAGCCGTCGTAGCGGAGCAGCGGGTTCCCGTTGAACAGCAGTGTGCTCACGCCGCTGACGAACATGGTGGACAGCGCCAGGTGGTTCAGCAACCCCGGTTCGGTGAACCACCACACGAAGGTGCAAACACTGGCGATGACCAACTCGACATACATGCCGCCAAAGCCGATCCAGATGCGGTGCCACTTGTTGGGCAGCATCCAGCTATCGCTGACGTTGCAATAGAGACACGGCGTGAGCACGAGAAACATCAGGCCAATCTCGTGACACTCGCCGCCATAGTGTTTACACGTCAGCCCGTGGCCGAACTCGTGAATGACCTTCACGACCATCAGGGCCAGGGCCATCCACACGGCATTCTGCGCGGTGAAAAACTCGTGAAACGCCGGCAGCTTCCGCAGGAAGGTGTCAAACTGCACCAGCACCAATAGCGCCGCCGACGCCATCAGGACCAGGCACAGCGCGACGAACCAGGTGCTGTACAGCCACCACAGCCGGGCGTACATCCAGTCCAGCAGCAGCTCGGGGTCAATCCCCTTGAAGCGAATCGCCAAGGGGTTGGTGACCTTGCCCATCAGCTCGCGGCGGAGCTTTTCGCCACGCCGCTTGTGAAGCTGCTCGCCCTGGCCCTCCACATGCGAGATGATCAACCCGTTGCGGTGCAATTGCCCGATGAAAAACTGCAACTGCCGCAAGGTGAGTTGCTGCGGGGCGAACTCTTTCTCGAAGCCGGTCTTGATGTCGTCCAGGCTGGTTTGCCCGTCCAGCCGGTCCAGCACATAGTGCTCTTCCTCGCGAAGCCGGAAATAGCCCAGCCCCACGGGATCCTTGACCACGTAAAACCGCTTGCCCTGGTGATGCTGAATCTGCACCGACAGGTCGCTCCGCTTGCGGAGCTTGAGCTTGCGGCTGGATGTGCTGACCAGGCTATCAGCAAGAGTGGCCATGGAACCTCACTGGCAAAACGGCGGCTCGCGGCCCCTTCAGTCGGCGTCGACCATGCCGACGGCCTCGGGTTTGGGGGCATCCAGGTCGATGGTCAAAATCCCCGACAACCCCGGGCTCAGCGCCAAGTCTTCGTTTTCCACTTCGGCCCAGATGCGAAATTGGTTGGTCACCGGCTCGATCTCGGGGCTCACGAAGGTCACCTGACCGTGAAACTCCCGCAGGCCTTCGCCGGGGACCTCGACACTCAAACTCACCGGATGACCCTGCAAGTCGCGGCTGTAATGCCGACCATCGAGGTAGCCTTCAATCCGCAGCCGGTCCAGCCGCACAATCCGTACGATATCGTCGCCCGGATTGACCCACTCACCGGGCTTACGAAACCGCTCGACAACAATGCCATTCACGCTGGAGGTGATCTGATGCCGGTCGAGCACGGCCTCGGCGGCCTCGACCACCACGCCTTGCAACTCGGCGGTCAAGTGCGCGAGCTTCTGCTCGTGCTCGGCCTGCTCGGCTTGCAGTTCGGTGCGAGCGACGGTCAGTTCTTGTTTTTCAATTTCCGTGCGGCTGATCGTCCCGGGGATCCGCTCGATGACGCGGTACATCCGCTCCATTTCCTTGGCCTCCACCTTTTGGGCGGCCTTGGCAAAGCGAAAATTCACGTCGTTGGTGGCCTCTTCCTGACGGACCATCAACTCGGCTTCGGCCCGTCGCAAATCAATCGCGGCCTGCCGGTCCTCCAGCTTGCCGATCTTGTCGCCCGCGTTGACGTAGCTGCCCTCGCGGACCGAGAGATTCTCGATGACGCCGCCCTCGCGGGCGCTGATGCGAACCTGCTCGATCAGCGTGACTTGGGCGGGTTGCACAGTCAGCACCCGTTCGGGCCCGGTGGGCCGATCGTCATTGGCTTGCCAAGCAACAAACATCAAGGGCAGCAGGGCCAGCAGGCAACGTGTCATGGTCTTCTCGAAGGCGGGGCAATCGTTGGGATCTCTTGTCTTTCCTACACAACAAGCGGATCGCTCACACGTGGGTTCTGGAATCGCATGTGTCGGGTCGGTCGCAACCGGCACTCATTCCCGTTCGTGGTGGCCGATCAGGGGACGACTGGGCAGGCCGGGGGCCAGCGTCATGGCGTTTGCCCGGGCACGGTGCCCAGCAGCCGCTCGATCGACAGATGTTCCTCGACAGTTTCCTGTAGCCGAACGCATGAGGCGTGGTGCCGCAATCCGCCATGTTGGTGGAACTCCGCGAAACACCCGCCCTCACAGCCGGAACAGGACCTTGCGTTGGATAAAGTTCCACACATCGTGGAAGTACACATAGCCCACGACCCGGCGGCCACAATGCACCTTGGCGGTCACTTCGGCCCCGGGTCGCAGCACCGTGGGGAGCTGGGCCCGGTTGAAATCCACAATCAACTGCACCGTCGTGCCCTTTTCTTCCGCGGTCTCGGCACTCATCGCTACCCGCCGCACCAACCCCTCGTGGGTGACATCGGGCTCGGTCGCCAGGATGAAGCTCACCCGCAGCTTGCCAGTGCGAATGGCATCCTTGACGGCTTGGCGTTGGCTGGCGGTCAGCGTCCGGTAAACCTCCATCAACGGCCGCACCACGGGCTCGTCGGTGACCAGCAGCTCGGTGGGCACCCGCTCAAACAGGAAGCCGCTCCAGCGATCGAGCAAGCTCACCGAATAATTCTGAATCACGGTCCGGGCGGCTCGCTCCAACTCGGGCGACAACGGCCCCAGGACGTCGGGCTCGGCCAATTGGGCCAGGGCCTCGTCCAGTTGTTCCTGCCATTGGGTCAAGACATGCCCCATGCGATCTTCGGGCATGTTGACCTTGAGGACCCATTCATCCTTAAGGTCGGCCATGGTCATCAGCACCTGGCCCCGCTGCACGGGCCGCGCGGCCAGTTGATCCTGCACGTCCCAGGTGATGACAATGCCCGAAATCGGGGCGAGAATCCGCAGCCGCTCTTGCTTGTCCAGCAGCTTGTCGCGTTGCTGCCGCAGCGAGTTCAGGCGGAACTCGGTCTCCCGCTTCTTGGATTCCAGTTCGCGGGCCTGGGCCCGTTCCTGGGGATCGTTGCTGCGGGACTTGCGGATCCGCTCCTGCTCGATGGTGTCGAGACTCGATTGCTGCTCGCTCATCTCGTTGGTGAGCTTGAGGATCTCGATCTCGAGGTTCCGATCCCGCATGGCCGCCAGTTCGTCGCCCTCGGAGTAGAAACGCCCGTGGGCGGCGCGGATCCCCTGAACGTCACCATCGCTGGGGGCATACACATCGCGGCGAACCAACGGATCCAGCCGGCCGTCGCCCTCGAGGTTGAAGTCCAGCTCGACAAAGCCCAGCAGATAGATCAGGGCGGCAACCAGGCCCACCACCAGGGTGGTCTTGGGCAACGTGCGGAAGCGGAACAGGTAGGTGACCTTGCCCAACAGCTTCCAGAGGGGCAGCAAAAAGATGGAACTGTGCTGCAAGCTGTTATGCAGCCCCAACGAGGCATGCTGGGCCACGCTGTCAATGCGGGCCTTCATGGCATCGTCAAAGCGGCTGTTGTCGAATCGCTCAACGATCAAGGCCCCAATCAGCTTGCCAGGATCGCTGACCCGCGAGGTCTCCCACTCTTTTTCAGGTTTCTTGGGCGGTTCGCGGAGCGGGATGACCGCCAAGGCCCGCGTGTGGGACTCGTCGATGTACTCATGCAGGGGGTATTCGATCTGCGGTGCGACGTCGACCGTCTCGTCGGTCATCCAGAAGGCGTCGTCGGCACGGATGATCCGCGTGACCAACCGATTGAGCAACCGCACCGTATTGCTGCGGCGGTTGAGTACGTCCTGGCCACTGATCGACTCGATCCGACAGCGACTGCCCCGCTTGATGGCCACGCTCACCCGATCGGCATCAATGAACCGGCGGCCTTCGTTGGCCAGGGTGAAGCAGGTCTCCCGAGCGTTGAGGCTCAGGTGGGCGGTGCGGGTGAATTGTTCGAACTCGGCCCAGACCTGTTGCCGCTGTTTGAGCGAGCGGAGCTGGTGATTCTTGACGAAGTCCGCCGCCAGACCACACATCTGCGTCAGAAACCGCAAGTAGCCCTTGCGGGCGCTGGGTAGCCCGCCGGGACGCTTAAAGAC
>JBJHDE010000064.1:0-4313 GCA_050486385.1 Planctomycetales bacterium
GTCGACGGTTGGGGTGCGCTGCCGGCCATTGCTCGCGGCACCGCCTGGCTGGCCCGAGGCCCCATGGCCCTGATGGCCGCACAGGCACCCAGGTTGGAGTACGGATCGTCGCTCTCCAGCAGTTCCAGCAAGCGGGGAAGAATCGCCTCGTCGTTTCGCTGGCCCAGGGTCTGGGCGGCACGATCGCGGACCACCGGCGACCAGCTCGAAAGCGCCGTCAGCAGTTGCTCGGTCGTGCGGTTCTTGTAGGCGCTGAATTTCTCGGTGGGGTTCCAGTCGCGTCCATCGTCGAGCAGTTCTTCAACAGCCTGGGCCTCCAGTTGAGGCGCGACGCTGGGCTGGGCGCCGGTCAGACGCAGTGCTTTGCGAGGCATCGCGTAGCTCAACAGGTAGGCCCCGGTGCAATCCCAGCCCTTGTAACTGTCGCCGGCGGTGCCGGGTGCCCCTTGGTAAACGAATGTGCCATCCCAACGCCGCGCCAGGTCAAAGTGCCAGCCGAACTCGTTCATCCAGCCGCCGGTCGCCACCGGGCCGCTACGGGCCACGCCCGGCATGGCCCACAGAATGTTGAAGAAGTTGCCGGTGTGTCCGGTATCGCGGGCGGGACCGTGACAGGCGACACTCATCCGCGAGAAGAACTCGGCGCCTTCGGCGTGACCCAGCAGGTCAAACAGGACGGCCCCGGCGCCGCATTTGCCATTGCCTTCGTGGGCCTCGATCCACGGATGGTGATCGCCATAGGGAATGGCGCCTTTGCCAATGTAGAAGCTCAGAAACTGCTTGCTCCTGTCGATGGCGGTGTCGACCACCGGATCGTCCACCCCGGCTTCCCGGGCCAGCACCAGCGACATGGTCAGCACCAGGCCCGGCGAGTTCATCGCCCCGTAGCCGCCAAGGATCCCCGTTTGCGGGTCAGCAAAGCGGTGCCCCCACGAACCCACGCCACTTTGGCCGTTGGCAATCTCCAGGGTCATCCGCCGCAGGGCGGGCAGCACGGATTCATCGCCCGTGGCCAACACGTACTCGGCCAGAAACAGATTGGCGTAGCCATCCCACCAGCAGCGCAGGCCCTGCTGCCATTTTTCGGATTCCTGGGCAACCCATTGGGCTTCTTCGCGGACCAACGGCAGGTAATCCGGATTGTCGGAAGCCAGCAGCGCCAGGGCGTTGAGTGAGCGCTCGATGGGATTGCCCCGCTTTCTGCTGGACCGCATCCGCTTGGCCAGGGCCTCGCACCCTTCGTCCAGGATCCGCTGGGATTTCTCACAGTCGTAGGGTGCCGTCGGGCTGTACTCGCCCAGCACCGCGAGCGACAGCTCGACCTGGGATTCCTCGCCAGCCCGCCATCGCAACAACCGCAGCACGGCGTCTTGCTGCTCGGCCCGGGTGATCGCCTGGCCCAAGGCCACCCGAGCATCGCTCGTGAAGGGCTGCCCCTCGACCCCCAGGATCACATCGCCAACTTGCAGCACGTCCGCGGCGGGTGAGCCCGGCTCGACCTGGGTGATATAGATTTGGCGGGCCTGCCGGGTCTCCAACCGCCAAGCGTACATCCAGCCCCGAGCCCCAGTCGGGCCGAGTGTCCAGTCGTGCTCCTTGAGGTCAGGTGGATTCCCCTGGGTGAAGTCGGGAATCGCCCGCGGCTCGCGTGGATTGGCCCCTTCCAGGGTGGCACTGCCCAGCAGCAGCGTCAGCCCCAACCCTGCCAGCAAGCAGGTCCAGCGATCCATGAACGGCAATCCGTGAGAGGTCGACATGCGAAAGACCTTGTGTCCTCGTGGGAGCCGGCGGCCGGTGACTGTTGCGGGTTCCGCTGAGCGTAAAACCCCACGAGCCAAGCGGCCAAGACCTGGGAACTTGCAAACAAAACCGAAACTCAACCCCCAGAATAACGCCCTGGCGGGACCGAAACGACCGGTCCCGCCGATGGGCACCATTTCGAAGGGAGTCGTGTGAAACGCATCGCGCCCGCGGGCTGGCGTTTCACTCCTTGAGTTTCACCCGGTAGCAGGCGGCTTCGCGATCGTTGCGGACCAGCAGGCGGTTGCCGCTGAGGACGGGATGATTCCAGCTCTTGTCATCCAGGGCGGGTAGCGTGGCCAGCCGCTGGGCGTCGTTGCGATCGACCTGCCACAGCTCGACCGCCCCGGGTTCGGTCTGGGCCAGCAACAGCGACCCCACGCGCAACAGTTGCCCGTAGCCAATGTCGGTACGTTTCCGCCACAGGCGTTGGCCATCGGCCAGGTCGAGGCCCACGAAGATGCGTTCGTGCAACCCGAAGACGGCCCCGTCGCGAATCACCAGGTTCGACATCTTGCTGTCCAGGTGATTGTTGCTCCACAGCTCGGTCACCCGCCAGGTGTCGTCGTCGCCCTGGCCGACCTCGATCATCGCGCAGCCTTTGCCGTAGCCGGTGGAAAGAAACACCCGGGCGTCGTCGGGCTCGAAGCCCCAATCGGCCAGCACCAGGGGCTGGGCGATGTTGATCATCTCGTTGCCGTTGGTGATCCAAGGGAAGTGCCACAGCCGCTGGCCCGAGTGCGGATCAAAGGCCGAGAGCCCCGGTCCGGTCAGGCACAGCACCTGATCGACTCCGCCAATCCGCGTGAGAAAGGGCGACGAGTAACTGGCCCGCTCGGCCGTGTCGGCCTGCCAGACGATGTCGCCGGAAAGCAAGTCGTAGGCCACCAGGGCCCCTTGGCCGTTGGGATCGTGACCGTGCCGTTCGCCGCCTTGGGTGTTGCCGCCGGGGGCCACGACGACCACCTGTCCGTAGACCAGGGGCGAACCCGACATGCCCCACGAGATGTTCGGGGCGTCGGTATCGGCCAGGATGTTGCGTTGCCACAGCACCTGGCCGTTGGCCCCGTCCAGGCAGACCAACTCGCCACCGCCAGCCAGAGCGTAGACCCGACCCTGATGGATGGTGGGCGTGGCCCGCGGCCCGTTTCCGCCCATGTGGGTCGGATCCAAAAAGCCCTCGGCTCCGGTGTGGGTCCACACCGGGCGGCCGGTGGCGATGTCGTAACACACCACCGCGTGCTTTCCGTCCAGCAGTTCTTGGGTCACCGCGAAATCGCCCACCACCGCAAAGCTCGACCAGCCCAGGCCCACCGGATGCCGCCACAACAGCTCGGGCGGGTGCGATTGCCAATCGGGGTCGAGCCGCACGGCGTCGATCCAGCCCCGCCGGTTGGCACCCAGAAAGCCGGGGTAGTCGGTCGGCTGACCGTTGATCAGATCGGCCAGGCCGACGGGTTCGTCGTCGGCCAGGGCTTGCCGGTACTCGGCCACCCGCTGCTCGGCGGTGGGGCTCCAACGGTATGCCAATTGGGGGACCATGTCGCCTTCGAACTGCTCGATGCGAAACAGGGCCAGAAACACCAGCAGGCCCAACCCAATGACACCCGCCAGAGCCACCCGCCGGCGCGTCGGCCAGCCGCTGAACAGCACGAACCACCCGACCAACAGCAAGCCGGTGAACATCCACAGACACAGCCCCAGCAGGCGGGCGACAAACAGCACGTCGTCGGCCTGCCAGGCCAACCAGCCCGCCAGCGTGCCCACCACCAGCATGGTCAACGGCACCAGCCACCGCCGTCGCTTGCCCAGCGGGGGGCGGGTTTCGGGCGGCAGGGTCGAGCCGGCCGACAGACTTTCGGGTTCGCGGTTGGTCATGCCAAAGCCACAGCGTTGCGGGGATTGCGAGACGATCCTTCCAGAGCCGCATTCTATCGCCCGGCGGGCCGTGTTTCGACCGCGTGTTGACAGCCCCACAGTGGGGCGATTCCCGGTCGCGGCGCTTTGGGTTTGGAACCGCGAGGCGAGGATCTGGCCATGGATGAAACTGTCGTGAATCGCCCGTCCAGCCGCGGCGGTCCGTTGAACTCGCGTGGGCTTCCGGCGATAACGGGCTCCTGGGGGATGGCTCCAGGGCAGGGCGCGAACGTTCTCCTGAAACAACCGAACTTCACTGGAACAAGGTGGCTGGCATGTTTTCGCGACGCGAGTATTTGAAGTTGGCGGCGGGTTCGGCGGCCCTGGGGCTGTTGGGTACGGCGACCAGTTCAGTTTGGGGTCATGGTCCCGAGGCCAAGCGGAGCCTGCGATTGGCCCACCTGACCGATATCCACGTGCAGCCCGAACGCGATGCCGAGGCCGGCATGACCGCCTGCCTGCACCATGTGCAAGCGTTGAAGGATACGCCCGAGCTGATTCTCACCGGGGGCGACTCGGTGATGGATGTGTTTGCCAAGCCGGGGCCGGGTCGGATCAAGGTGCAGAAGGAGATCTGGGACCGCGTGCTGCGGGAC
>JBJHDE010000064.1:4323-14496 GCA_050486385.1 Planctomycetales bacterium
GCGGGACGAGTGCTCGCTGCCGGTGCGGAGCGTGATTGGCAACCACGACACCCACGGCTGGGGTGAGGGCAAGGACAAAGATGGCCAACCGCTGGGCAAGCGATGGGGCGAAGAGCTGCTGGGCCTGGAGAACCGCTTTTACAGCTTCGATCAGAACGGCTGGCACTTCATTGTGCTGGATGGCGTGCAGCCGCGGGGCAACGGCTACACGGCCCACCTGGACGGCGAGCAGTACGATTGGCTGGTCGAGGACTTGCAGCGCTGCCCGGCCGAGACCCCGGTGCTGATCAGTTCGCACATTCCCATCGTGGCCGCCAGTGTGTTGTTTAACGATGGCCGCGTGGCCGACAACCAGCGGCAGGTCCCCGGCGGGCTGATGCACACCGATGCCGGCAAGCTCAAGGATCTGTTCCTCAAGCACCCCAACGTCAAGCTCTGCCTGTCGGGGCATCTCCATCAGGTCGACCGCATCGACTATCACGGCGTGACCTACCTGTGCAGCGGCGCCGTGTCGGGCGCTTGGTGGCGGGGCAAGCACGCCGGCTTTGCGCCCGGCTATGCGGTCATCGACCTGTACGAGGACGGTAGCTTCGAACCGCAGTACGTGACCTACGGCTGGGAGGCCCGCAACGCCTGAGCCAGGCCGCGCATTGCTCGGCCACCGAAGGCCACGACGGGCGGCTGGGACACAAATTCCGGCGGGGAGAACATTGACTCCGCCGGGGGGCTTTGTCATAGCAAATGCTTCGTGTGACCGGGGCGGGTTGGCCGGCCTCGGTGTCGTGGCGTGCGCTGACCCGGGAGCCCGATGGACGAACCCTTCCAGCCCGAATTGGTCACGTTGCTGGCCGTGACGGTGATCGTCTACACGGTGGCCATGTTCGCCTTGGCCCTGTGGGCCCAATCCAAGGTCAAGAACCACGAAGACTTCATCGTCGCGGGGCGGCGGCTGCCACTCTCCCTGGCCTGGATGACGCTGCTGGCCACTTGGTTTGGCGCCGGCACGATGCTGCACGCCACCGACCGCGTCCGCGAGCGCGGCGTCGAGGGCGCGGCGATGGACCCGTTGGGCGCCGGGCTGTGCCTGCTGTTCGCGGGATTGCTGATTGCCGCGCCCTTGTGGCGGATGGGACTGCTGACCCTGCCCGACTTCTTCCGCCGCAAGTTCGGACCCACCGCCGAGCTGCTGGCCTCGGCGATTATGGTGCCCAGCTACTTCGGTTGGATCGCCGCCCAGTTTGTGGCCCTGGCCGAGATGCTGCACCTGTTTTTCGGCATCCCCTTGGAGTTTGGCATCGCGCTGGTCGCCCTGGTGGGCACTGGCTACACGCTGATGGGCGGCATGTGGAGCGTGACGCTCACCGATGCCGTGCAGATCATCCTGGTGCTGGTGGGCCTGGTGGTCATTGGCGTGGTGGTGTTGATGCAACTGGGCGACGGCCTGGCCTCCGCGGGGCTGGACCGCTTGTTTTCCGAGACACCGCCCGATCGGATCGAGGTGTTTCCGACCGAGCCGTTGCACAAGTTCTGGACCTGGATCGGCCTGCTGACCGTGGGCGCCCTGGGCAATGTGCCCGGCCAGGACCTGATGCAGCGGATCTTCGCCGCCAAAAGCGCAAGCGTCGCCCGCTCCGCCTGCTTTGTAGCGGGCGGCGTGTACTTGCTGTTCGGGCTGATTCCGGTGGGGCTGGGGCTGTCGGCGGCGCTGCTGATTCCCGATGTCGAACAGGCCATTCTTCCCGCCCTGGCCGGGCAGTTGTTGAATCCTTTGGTCGCGGTGATCTTTACCCTGGCCCTGATGTCGGCGGTGCTGTCGACCATTGATAGCGCCATCATGGCCCCGTCCAGCGTGTTGGCCCAAAACATCTTTTCCCGGTTCAGCCGCTGGGACGCGCTGGTGCTCAATCGGCTGGCCGTGGTGCTGGTGGCCGCCGGCAGCCTGGGCATGGCCTACTGGGGCAAGACCGCCTTTGACCTGCTGGAAGATGCCTACACAATGACCCTGGTGGGCCTGTTCGTGCCTTTGATGCTGGGCATCTACAGCCAGCCACGATCGCCCTGGCCCTGCATCGCCGCCATGCTGACCGGTTGCGGCGCGTGGCTGATCCACCTGGCCTTCGAGGCCGAGACCTTTCTGGCTTTCGTGCCCGGTCTGGAAGACTCGTTGCTTCCCGAGTCGCTGGGATGCACACTGATGGCGGGCGTGGTCTACTTCCTGTTCGAGCCCCCCTGGCGGCTCCGTCGGGCGGATCCCCATGTGCCGCTGGTTGCCACCCACATCGAGAAAGCCTGAATCATGCGACTGCTCCATCACTTGCTGCCCGCCTGCTTGCTGCTCACGCTGGGGCTGGGCCCGATCGCCGCGCCGCCGTTGGCCGCCGATCCGCCCAACGTGGTGATCCTGCTGGTCGACGATATGGGCTGGGGCGACCCGGGGTGCTTCAACCCCGAAAGCAAAATCCCCACGCCATCGATCGATGCCCTGGCCAAGCAGGGCATGGCGTTCACCGCGGGCTATTCGCCCTGCGCGGTGTGCGTGCCCACGCGCTACGCCCTGCTCACCGGACGGCACGCCTTCCGCATGCCGGGCGGAGCGGTCAAGCTTCCCGAAGATCAAACCACCCTGGCCGGGCTGCTCAAGCAGGCGGGCTATCGCACGCACATGATCGGCAAGTGGCACCTGGGGCACTCCGGCCCCGAGCGGCCCCGCGACCGCGTGCGGCTCCCCGACGGCCCGGTGGATCGAGGGTTCGGCACCTACTTTGGGATCCCCGCCAGCCTGGACATCCCGCCCTACTACTACATCGAAGACGACCGCCCCGTGGCCGCCCCCATCGAGACGATCGCGGCCAACAACTCGCCGGGCTGGTCGCCCATTCAAGGCGCCTTCTGGCGGCAAGGCGGCATCGCCCCGGGATTCCGGCACGAGGACGTCACGCCGCTGTTCACCGAAAAGGCCGTCGAGTGGCTGCTGGCCCGCGGGGCCGATGACGAGCGACGCCCGTTCTTCCTCTATCTGGCCCTCCCCTCGCCCCACACCCCGTGGCTGCCCACCGAGGAGTTTCGCGGGCGCGGCGAAGCCGGCATGTACGGCGAGTTCACCGCCCAGGTGGATGCCACCATCGGCCGGGTGCTGGACGCCTTGCAGGTCATCGAGCAGGCCGACAACACCCTGGTGTTCTTTTCCAGCGACAATGGCCCCGTGTGGTACGAGGCCGACGTCGAGCGGTTCGGCCACGCCTCGACCGGCCCCTTCCGCGGAATGAAGGGCGATGTCTGGGAGGGCGGCACACGGGTGCCCACGATTGTGCGTTGGCCTGGGCGGGTCGAGCCCGCGAGCCGATCGGACGCCCCGGTCAGTCAGACCGACTGGTTGGCCACCGTGGCCGAGGCCATCGGGCGGCCGAAGCCGGCCACGGCCATCGACAGCCACAGTTTTCTGCCGGTGCTCTTGGGCGAAGCCGCCGGCGAGGACCGCGTGGTCGTGACCCTCTCGTCGGGCGGCGTGACCAGCATCCGCCAGGGGCCATGGAAATTCATTCCGCAGCTTGGCTCGGGCGGATTCAGCCGACCTCAGCGGGTCCAGCCCACGCCCGACGGCCCCACCGGACAGCTCTACCACCTCGAAGACGACCCCAGCGAGACCAAGAACCTGTTTCAGGAACAGCCCGAGCAGGTCGAGCGTTTGCAGTCTCTACTCGCCGAGATTCGCCAGAAATCGACCCCGGGACCGTAGGCAGCCTCGCTGAGTGAACGCCAAGGCCGGCGAGCATGGACGCAAGCTGCGAACCACCAACAGCCTGGAGCGGATTAACCGCGAAATCAAACGTCGAACCCGAGTCGCCACCTAGTTCCCCAACCCCGAAAGCGCGCTACGGCTGGTCAGCGCCGTCCTCATGGAGATCAGCGAAGATTGGGAGACCAGCAAAACCCACTTATCCATGGAAACCAAGTAGCCTCAGCCCCGAATGGAAAATTTACAGAAAAGGTGTTGCTTCATCTCCCATCGGTCCTGGTAAATCTTTGAATCCGAGCCGCGAGGCTTCTGGGGTCCATCTGGGTTGGGCGGCGACCTGGTGACCGCCGGCGTTCGCGACAGGAAGATGTCAATGAGATCCTCATACACAGGCAATGCGATGTCGATGGAACTGCCTTTGGACCGCATGACGCTGGCTGACAAGTTGGAGGCGATGGAGATGCTTTGGGCGGACATCTCGCGGCAACCCGCCGAGCTGCCGTCCCCGGACTGGCATCAGGAGATCTTGGATGAACGGCGGCGGCTTGTCACTGAAGGGAAACTGAAATTTCTGGACTGGGATACCGCCATTGCCGACCTGCGAAAGGAACTCCGTGAAGATACGTCTCCTTGAAACAGGGAAAGAAGATCTGCGGGAGGCTTGGAGATTCTACGAACAGAGGGGCGAAGGGCTAGGGGATTATTTTCTCGATTGCCTCCAGGCAGATATAAACTCCCTGAAGGTGTTCGCTGGCATCCACGTGATGTCTGAGGGATATCATCGAATGCTCGCCAAACGATTTCCCTTTTCGGTCTACGTACCTGATTGAGGGTGATACGATCGACGTCTACGCGATTCTGGATTGCCGGCGTGATCCCGAATGGATTATCAAACGCCTGGATTCGTCGCGAATCAAACGATGAACCGGAGCGTTATCCATGTTTCGACACAGTATCCTACTCGCTGTTGTGGCTCTTTTGTTCGCCAATCGATTGGTATTGGCCGACTCGATCATTTTGCCAGGCTCGTACACAACGACCACGCCCGATGGGACGTACCTGTTTGTGATGATCGGTCCGGATTCTCCATGGGAGGGCGAGTTGTCCGGGGGTGAACACGAGACCCAACAGGTGCGCATTCGAAATACTTATGGCCAGTCGGGGCTCTATCGCAACGATGGTTCAACGACACCGCTTTGGACCGTCGATTGGTACGCCGGCAGCGTTGAACCCCTGTCCGATGGCGTGCATCTTGTTCGTCACGGTTTGTGGACGACCTCGCCGGACTCGGAGGCCGTTTCGTTCTTTGCAAACGGCACGCTGATTCGTTCATACACCGTGGCCGATCTGGTGGCGATGCCCTCGATGATGCCGCGTACCGTGACGTTTTTTTATTGGCAGGCCGAGGCAGAATTGAACGATGCCAGCAAAACGTACTCGATCACGACGAATCATGGCGAACGCTACCTGTTCGACGTGAGAACGGGCACGATCTTGTTTTCGTTCTCGCCGTTTGTGTGGGGTCTGGTGGGAGCAATACTGCTGGTGCTCAGTGCCATCGGTCGCCTTTGGTGGCGACGGACCCGCGGATCGAACCACCCTCAGCGGTCGACCGGCGATGCCACGTGGTAGACAGGAATTCCCGCTTGCGAGCCCCTGTTTTGCGGCCAAACGCGGTCGCTGATCCTTGACAGGCAGGCCCCATGACCTTCCCCTGCTGGGACGCGAATCTCACCCGCCCCCCTCCCCTGACCGATTCCGTCCATGCTGATCACCCCCGAACAACGTGCTCGCTACGAACGGGCCCTGGATTTCTCGATCGAGCAGGTGCTGGCCACCATCGAGCGGACGCCGGACTACTTTCCGATCTATACCGACGCGGGGCGCTGGCATCACGACGGCGAGTTGTGGACCGATTGGACGGGGGGCTTCTTTGCGGGGATGTTGTGGCGGTTCTATCATCGCACCGGCGACGAGGCGATTCGCCGCCATGCCGAGCATTACTCGCGATTGTTAGAGCATCGTCAGCACGATCGCGACGTGCATGACCTGGGCTTCATCTTTCTGAATACCTTCCTGCCCTGGTACGAGCTGACCGAAGAGCCACAGTTGCTTGAGGTGATTCTCACCGCCGGCCGGACGCTGGCCCTGCGGTTCATGGAGAAAGGGCAGTATCTCCGCAGCTTCGTGGCCCCCGAGAGCCTGTTCATCGACATCATGATGAACGTGCCGCTGATCTTTTGGGTCGGTCAGAAGTCCGGCGATGCGGGCCTGATGGAGATTGCCGAGGCCCACTGTCGGACCACCCGCGACACGATTGTGCGGGCCAACGGCTCGACGGCGCACGAGGGGATTTTCGACCTGCAGACTGGGGCCTTTTTGCGGGAAAGCACCCATCAGGGCCTGTCGGCCGAGAGTGCCTGGGCGCGGGGCCTGGCCTGGAGCCTGGCCGGCTACGCGCGGTGCGCCGCCTGGACTGGCAGTCGCGAGTGGTTGGAGGTCAGCCAGCGGAACGCCGCGTTTTGGCTCGATCGGCTGCCGGAGGACAATGTGCCCTACTGGGACTTCGACGCCGATCTGTCGGCCCCGCTGCCTTGGGGGCCGCAGAAGGATTCGAGCGCCGGAGCGATTGCCGCCGGCGGGCTGTTGCGGCTGGCCAAGCTGTCGGGCGATCCGTCGAGCTGTGGCCCCTACCGCGAGTGTGCTCTGGCGATGTTGGACGCATTGTGCGAAGCTGAGTACTTGGCGATCGAGACGCCCGGCTGGGAGGGGATCCTCAAACATGGGGTCTACCACACGGCCAAGAACCTGGGCGTGGACGAGAGCGTGATGTGGGGCGAATTCTTTTTCGTGGATGCCTTGACCACGGTGCTGGAAGACGCGCAAACGGCGGGAGACGCATCATGAAAGTGGTTCCGTTTCAGGACGTGCCCGAGCAACCCGTCGACATGCCTGGGGCCAGCGGCTGCACGGTCCGCTGGTTGATTGGGCAGCCCGAGGGGGCGCCGAACTTCGCCATGCGGCGGTTCGAGGTCGAGCCCGGCGGGTACACGCCTCGACATAGTCACGACTACGAGCACGAGGTCTATGTCCTGAATGGCCAAGGCGTTGTGTTCGAGGGCGACACCCAGCACGCCCTGGAGCCGGGACAGGTGGGGTAGGTGGCGCCGAATGAAGTCCCTCAATTCCGCACTACCGGCGACCAGAAGCTGGTGTTCTTGTGCCTGATTCCCCATCCCGACAAGACGTGCTGAGCGCCTTTGACCGGTTCGAGGCCATCGGGCTGCCGGGCGGCGGACGGCCGTTCGACTGGGCCGCGCTGGTCGCTGCCTGGGCCCACGAGGTCAAGAATCCGCTGTCGACCATCCAGCTCAATCTCGACATGCTGGCCGAACAGCTCGCCGGGGACCCGCGGGCCGAGCGCCGCCTGGGGTTGGTCCGCGGGGAATGCACGCGACTCAAGAACCTGGTCGAGCGATTCTCGGAACTCGTCCGCCCCATCGAACCGGCTAGCGAACCGGCCAACGTCAACGCCCACCTCCACGAGCTGGTCGAGTTCCTCCGACCGCAAGCCCAGCAACAGCGGGTCAGCCTGACGACCCAGTTTTGCGAGCCCTTGCCAACGGTGTTGCTGGACCCCGACGCCTTCCGCGCCGCGGTGCTGAACCTTGTGCTCAATGCCCTGGCGGCTTACAACAACCCGGGGGTATTATCCCTAATCACATCCGCCCTCGATTCGGCCGTGGTCATCCAGATCGAAGACACCGGGTGTGGTATGGATGCCCCCACGTTGGAGCGGGCGTTTGGGGTCTTCTTTTCGACGCGGCGCGAGGGCACCGGCCTGGGGTTGCCGATCGCTCGACACTTGATCGAGTCGCTAGGGGGGCAGCTTGAGTTGACGAGTCGGCCGGGTGTGGGAACGACCGCAAGGATTGTGCTGCCTGCGACCCGGACTGCCCCAGAGACTGGGGGGTAAAATCACTGAAGTTTGTGGTGGCTTCCCCTCGTGGGCTTCCGTAGAAGAAAGTGTGAAGTTCGCATTCGGTGAAAGAGAAGCCAATTCTGGTGGGCAAGCGTGTCGGCCCGGCTCGCCGCGACGGGTTCTCAATATCGGGGGTGATTCACCCAGCCACAAGAGGCACGTCGACCGGTATGCTGAAACGTTGGTTCCGTTGCTTGTGCCGTCCCGCGCCTCCCGGGGACGAGGAGTCGTTGGCGCATGAGCGACAGTTGCAGGCGGTGCGTCTTGAGCGGGACGAGGCTTTGGCCAAGCTGCAGCGTGTGACGGACGAGTTGCAACGCACGCGACAACGGGCCAGCAACGAGAGCCAGCAACTCTCGGCGCTGCGGCTCGAAGCGGTGTTCCGTACCGTGGCGGGGCCGGCCGCCCAGATTATGGCCCAAAACGAACTGCATCGGGCTGGCTGCGAGATCGCCTTGCCCGACGCTTTGCGTTTGGCCCGGCAGTTGGTCCGCGTGCTGGAGACCGAAGGGCTCCGCATTGAGGGTCAGGCCGGCGAGGTGGTGGCATACGACGAACGACTTCACGAGCCGTTGGCCGATGTGCGGATCGCCCCTGGCGAGCCGGTCGTCATTCGCATCGGCGGCGTGTGGTTTGAAGAGACTCATCTCCGGAAAGCGGGCGTTGAACCGCAAGGAAGGGACTAACCCGTGGCCGGTCGTCTGGCGGTTGATTTCGGAACCTCCAACACGGTGGTCGCCGTCTGGGACGACGCCACCGAGGACGCCCGGGTCCTGCACATCCCTGAATTTGGCAGTGTCGAGCGGGTGGGCAACGATCAGGTTTCGTTGGTGCCCAGCCTGATCAACTATGTGGACGAACAGCGGCGGTGGATTGGTCAGCAGGTGCGGGCCCAGAACCTGTATCACGCCCCGCGGACGTTTCGCTGGATGAAGCGGTACATCGCCAACCGCAGCCCAGTGCGGATGCGGATGGATGGGATGTTGGTCAGCTACTTTGACGCCGGCCGCGATTTTCTCAGCAGCATTCTGTACTACGCCGCCGAAGAGTTGCAGATTGGCGACGAAGAGATTGCCCTGACCGTGCCGGTCGAGGCCTACGAGCACTACGAGAATTGGCTGTCGGAGGTCACCGAGGCCGCCGGCCTGCCGCGGTATCGGCTGATTGATGAACCCTCGGCCGCGGCCCTGGGCTACAACGCCCACATTCAACCGGGCGACATCTACCTGATTTTCGACTTCGGCGGAGGCACGCTCGACGTGGCCGCCGTCATCTTGGAAGAAACCGCCGGGGCTGGCTCGGGTCGGCGGTGTCGGGTGTTGGGCAAGTCCGGGGCCGACCTCGGCGGCACGACCCTGGACCAATGGATGTTCCAAGAAGTCCTGCGACGGAACAAGCGGCACGACAGCGACGACGATGTGCGGCAGGTCAGCAATCGCCTGCTGGGCGAATGCATGCTGGCCAAGGAGCGGCTCAGCACCGCCCAAGAGGCCGCCGTCAGCGTGATGCTGCCCGAGGGCGGTGGCCTGTTGGCGGCCGACTTCACCCGCGACGAGTTCGAAGAACTGCTCGACCAGCACAATGCCATGGCGCTGATCGATCAGACCATCCGCCGCACGCTCTCGTCCCTTCACGAACGCGGCTACAGCGAAGACAACGTCCGCAAGGTGCTGCTGGTCGGTGGCAGCAGCCAGATTCCGATCGTGCAGCAGACCCTCCGCCGCATCTTTGGCAGCGACCGCATCCTGATGGATCGGCCCATGGATGCCGTGGCCCGCGGAGCCGCCGCGTTTGCCGCGGGCGTGGACTTCTTTGACTACATTCAGCACGACTACGCCATCGGATACGTCAACCGCGAGAAAGGCTGCGACGACTTCATGACGCTGGTCGAGGCCGGCACGCAGTATCCCAGCGAACGGGCGATCAAGCGGCTGACCATCAAGGCCCACTACGATGGCCAAACGCAAATGGGCCTCAAGATCTTTGAGCTGGGCGAGCCGCATCGCCGTTTTGCCGGCCAGGCCGAAGAGCTGATCTTCGACTTGACCGGGGCCGCCCGCATTGCCGCGGTCAATCCCGAAGAGGACGAACGCCGCACGCGTTTCTGGATGAATGAAAAGAATCCCACCTTCTTGACCGCCGACCCGCCCGCACGGCAAGGCGAACGGCGGTTCGAGGTGGTCTTCAGTATCGACGCCAACAAGCGGCTGCTGTTCACCGCCAAGGACCTGGTCAACGGCCGCGTGACCCACGAAGACTACCCGGTCGTGAAACTTACCTGAGTCGGCCTCCGCGGTGCTCCAGAGACCCCGGCCACCGCGGCTCACTTGTCGGCACTCAACGAGGGCACGTCGTCGCCGTCCAGCGGCGCGGTTTGCTGTTGGGCCTGGGCGTAGAACTCGTGCAGCTTGGCTTGCAGCAGCTTCTTGTCGGGCAGGCGGGTTTGATACTCGGC